>CALVSV010000141.1 GCA_944359595.1 uncultured Bacilli bacterium | reverse complement strand
TTAATTGCGTCATCTAACTCTTCTTTTTTATAAGCAAATTCAATTCCTACACTACTTCCTAATCTAGCAGGTTTAATAATTACAGGAAAGCCTATTTTTGCGATCTTCTTTTTGATAGCATCTGGGTCGTTTATATAATCACTTGAGAAAAACCATGTATATTTTGGAACACTTAATCCCCCTGCTTCAAATATTTGCTTCATAAATACTTTATCTTGACCTACTGCTGCAGAATAAACATTACTTCCAACATATGGAATACCTAATGTTTCTAAATACCCTTGTAAAGTACCATCTTCAACATTAGTACCATGTACAACAGGTAATACAATATCTATTTCATTTACTATTTTTTTAAATCCTTTTAAGTTTTGCAACACAATTTTATTATCTTTTACATACATTGTTATATTTTTCGCATATCTTTTCAAATTATCCATATCTTTATATATTTCAATATCATCTAAGAATGCACCAGTATACATTTTTCTATTTTTATCTATATAAATTGGTACGTATTCATATTTACTTTTATCTAAATGTTTCATAGCTTGAACAGCAGATATTATACTTACTTCATGTTCAACACTACAACCACCAAACATAACTCCTACCTTTATCATATAACCACTCCTATTCATTAAACATATCAGGTAAATCGTTTTCAATTAAAACATAAGTATGTTTATCTTTAATATTATTTATTATATTAAACCCATCTTTAACATCATCCACAATATATATGTGTTCTTTATCAAATTTATTTTTTTCGAGTGCATCTTGTATTGGTTTAGTTTGCTTTTTACCAACCAATATTACATCATCACAAATTTTAGATATATTTTCACCAAATTCATAGTTTAATTCATATTGTTTCTTCCCTAATTCTATCATACCAGGTGTTATTACGACCTTTTTACCTTCCATTAAATTTAACACATCAAGCGCCATCTTACTACCGATAGGGTTAGAATTATACGAATCATCAATATATGTAATATCACCATTAGCCCTAAGTTCTAATCTATGTTCAACAGCTTTAACTGTATTAACTGCCCTTTGTAATTCTTCATTTGTAATTCCAAAATAATTACCTAACGCAATACCAGCCAAAATATTATATATATTGTTATATCCTAATAATTTTGTAGTAAAATGTACTTTTTCTCCATTTATTTCTACATCAAATTCTGTACCTTTATTGCTCATCTTTATGTTCTTAGCTACAAAATCTGCTTTTTTATTATCTATAGCTATCCATATTTTTTTACATTTACTTTTAATTTTGTAATTAAGTTGTTTTTCATCATCCATATTAAGTACACATGCACCATCTTCTGGTAACGATTCAATTAGTTCAAACTTACCTTTTTGAATATTTTCTTCACTACCAAAACTTTCTAAATGTGCTGTTCCTATCTTAGTAAGTATACCATATTTTGGATGTACTAAATCACATAATTCTTTTATTTCTCCAATTTTATATGCACCCATTTCAGCAATCATAATATCATCAAATTTATCTAAATGATTGTTTATTGTTATTATAAGTCCATATGGTGTATTTAAATTTCTAGGTGTTGGAAGTGCATTATATTTAATGTTTAATATATCACTAAGTATATTTTTACTACTGGTCTTACCATAACTACCTGTAATACCTATCATTTTTAAATTAGGCATCGATTTTAATTTTTTCATTGCTTTACTTTTAAAGCTATGATATACATATTTTTCAACAGGAATATTTACAACATTTGCAAAAAAAACAATAAAATATATTAAATAATTAATAGTTATTAATTTAATATAATATACATTTAAATCAACTTCTCTAAACCAAATAAACATAGGCAAAATCATAATTAATAATAATATAGTTATTGTAATTGTAAGCCTCATTATTCTTTTTGTGAACACTAGTGGTTTCTTTTCTTTTTTCTGATCTTCTTTTTTGTATATATTATATTTGTATATTGACAATATTAATAAAAGAGCAAAAATAATAGTATTTAACATAGTACTGCCAATATAAACTAGCAATGGAATAAATATTATCATCATAACATCTATTCTTAAAAACACTTTTTCACAATTATTTACTATCCATTTTAAATATCTATTCTCTGAATTATATAAATTTTGTTGCAACATGTGCAAACTTTTATGAATTTTATAGCTAATCAAACAAACCCATAACAATAAAATAACAATTAAATTAATCATATATTCACTCTCCAATAAAATTTTTGATTATTAAATTAGTTCTATTAATATCTTCTAAATATGCATAATGTGTACACCTTGGATATACTATCACCGCACAATCATCTATATAATTTTTATATAAATTTATCTCATCTAGTGGTACATCTATATCGCATTCTCCAGCAATAACTATTGTTGATGCTTTAATTTTTTTTACATAATCAGTTAAATCTTCATTAACTGTATTTACAAGTACTTTACGCATAATAGGACTTGCGTTTTTATAGTCAGTTGATCCAATAAATTTTTTTGCTATATTTTCTAATTTATTTAATCCTGGCACCTTCTTTAGTTTCTTTAGTAATTTTAATTTAGTAGATTCTTCCGTTATTCTCTTAACGAATGGTACACTTAATAAAATTAATTTTTTAGTTTTCTTTTTAGCTGCATATATTATGGATACTCTTCCACCAAATGAATGACCTATCATGATTGGATTTTTGATCTTTAATTCATCTAATAATAACGCAACACATTCATAATAGTCATTTAATGTGAAAGTTTCTTGAGGTTCAGAAGAAGCTCCAAACCCAGGTAAATCTATTATGGTTACATGATACTTATCTTTAATTCCATTACCAATAGGATTCATCATCTCTATATTTTGACCCCATCCATGTAATAATACGACTTCTACTCCACCATCTACACCATACTGAACATAATTTATTTTACAACCTTTAATATTTTTATACATTAAATCATCTCCAATATCACTATTTATATTATACATAAAAAAAATATCATTTACAATAATTTTTTGTGTTTATTATTTATTATGCGCTCTAGGATGTGTTTTTAAATATATATTCCTAAGTCGTTCATTTGTAACATGTGTATATATTTGTGTCGTTGATAACGATGAGTGTCCTAATAATGATTGAACACTTAAAATTTCAGCCCCATTTTCAAGTAAATGAGTCGCAAAAGTATGCCTTAACACATGGGGTGTAACATGTATTTTAATACTAGTTTTTTTAATTAAATTATCTATTATTTTTGCTACTCCTCTAGTTGTAATTTTATTTCCATGCGCATTTAAAATAAGATAATTGTTATGCTTTTCTTTTAATAATTTTTTTCTACTATCTGATATATATGTTTTTAATATTTCTTCTAAATAAGAACCAAATAAAACTATTCTATCTTTGTTACCTTTTCCATGTATTTTAATAGTATAACTAGAAAAATCTATATCATCTATTTTAATGTTAACTAACTCTGATACACGTACACCTGTATCATATAATGTTTCTAATATTACTGAATCTCTAATTCCTAATGGAGTATTATCTGGTACATCAAATAACGCTTCAATATCTCTATCATATAAAAATTTGGGTAACTGCTTATCTTTCTTTGGTGAAGATACTAAAGTAAAAGGATTAGATTTTATCTTATTTTCTTTATGTAAATATTTAAAAAAACTTCTTAATGAACTAAGCTTTCTAGATACAGTACTTCTAGAATATTTTTTATTATATAACCTCATCAAATAAAATCTAACTATAGAATAGTCTACTTTATTAAAATTTTTAATATTCTCACTTTCTAAAAAATTAATAAAGTCTACTATATCTTCATAATAAACAGTTGCAGTATTATCACTATAACCTCTTAAATCACTTATATATGTTATATATTCTTCTAACTCTTCTAACATGTTATACCCTCTCATATTCAATATTATCTAAATTAATTATATCGTCTTCTTTTTTATAACAAATATCTTTATATGTACAATATTCACATCCCTTATTTTCATTATTTATCTTTTTAGGATTAATATCATATTTTCCAATTAATATATCATTAATATTTTTATTTATTACTTTGTTAACCAAATCTAATAATTCATTAATCTTTTCATTAGATAAAACTTTTGAAGATTTATAAAAGCCTTTATTAGATAATTTAAGCCCTCTAATAACTTCACTACTAGAATAGTTATTATCTAATAAATTAATAAGATCTTCATCTTCATTAGTGTATCCTTGTAATTTCAAATTACTTATTTTATTAGTTTTATCACCATCTAATTTATTACAAATCTTTTGTAAATAAAATCCAATATAACTAATATGTTTATTATTAAATTTATTAATATTTTTAGCTAATAATAAATATATTGGTAATTGCATATCTATCCCATATTTACAATAATCTAAATTAATCTTAACATTTCCTGTCTTATAATCTATTATAGCTATATATATATTATCTTCATCTATTTTATATTTAATTTTATCTATAACTCCTCTAAATGTAACCCATACATTATTAATATTTTTATTTATTTCAACTCTTTCCTCATACATTTCATCATTAATAGATGAAAATGTATTCTGATATTTAATAATTTCAATAGTATCAAACAATTCTTTTTTTAATAAACCAACAAAAAACTTCTCTTTAATACTCAATTCGACATCTTTAATATAATTATTGAAACATTCATCAAAATCAAACCCATCTAAAAATGCTTTAGATAAAACATAATGATATAAATTACCAATCTTTATTGAAAATGTATCATCAATACTATTTAATTTTAATATATTACTTAAATAGTATCTAAATGCACATCTATTATAATTATTTAAATGTGTATATGATACAATCAATCTATTATTAATATATTTATATAAATTATTACTATTTATCCCTTTGAATTTATTATCATATGTTAAATAATTATAAGATGGGTAACTAGAATATAATTTATCCAAATATTTATTATGTAACCCATATTTTATTAACTCATCTAAACTCTTACCTAATAATAATCTATTATATGTATTAGAATATATATATTTATATTCATATTTATTTATATTCATATTTAATTCATCTACTAAATTAGATTTATAAAAAGTATCAAACTCACTACTAAGCTTATATGATATTATAATATTTTTAATCGAATATAATTTATTTATAAATGCACTTTTAGTAAGTATGTTTAGTTCAACTGATGTACTTAAATTATATTTAGCTTTAATATTATCACTTATAAGTTCTTCATTTTTATAAGTTTTAGGAACAACACCTTGATTAAAGCCTATAAAGAATACATACATATCATCATCAAATATATAATTATTATAATCAATAATGTTAACAGCATTATTTAATTTATTATAATCAACACTAATATTTTTAAGTTCACTAATAATACATTCTATATCTATATTGTTTAATTGTTCATTTTTAAAATAATTATTACACACACTAATAATCTTATTATAATATTCTAATGAAATATTATGTATATTAACATATTCATCTATTTTTTTTATTATTTCATCACATGTATACGCTACATTTTTAATTAAATCAATAAAATATGCTCCAAAATTAGTATTAATAATACTATCTTTACTATTTAAATTTATTGGTATATTATACATATTAAATATCATACTTAATATGTTTTCATATTCACTAGAATAATTAGTAATATATATATTATTTATATTTATATTATTATTTAATAATTCAATAATATTTTCAGCAACAAATACAATTTCATTTTCACTAGTATCAAATTCATATACATCTAATATCTTATTTAAATTGCTACTATCTTGCTTAATAATTTCAACATCAGTTAAGTTTTTTATTTCATCAATTAAATTTCTATAAAATCTATCTATTACATCATATCCATAAAAGTAAACTATACAATTGCTCAAATAATATTTAAAGTTATCATCAAAAATCAACAATTCATTCTCTATTAATTTTTTCTTCATTTCTTTAATATTATTAAATATCTCATTATCTTCTTTAATATTATCTATATAGTACATATTATCTATATATGTTTTAGCATTATCGTATTTCAAATTATAATTAGACATAATATATTTAATAGCTCTATAATCATAGTCAAAGTAAAATCTTTTTTTCACTTCTTCTCTGGTAATATATTTAATATTATTCAAATCTCTATTTTTAATAAGTCTTAATTTAATTTCATTTGGAACAACATAAAGTTTACTTTTCATGGATAACCACCTCTAGCTAATCAAACAATTTATTTATTTCACTATATGAATAACCTTTCTGCATCATTTTTTGTATTATCTTATTTTTTAAAGTATATTCATCATATTTATTTTTTAGTGTAAGTATATTATATATTTTATCAAACTCTTTTTTTATTATATCACCATTTTCTTCAATTTCATAGTTATTAAATTCTTCGTTAATCATTTCTTTATCATAACCTAAAGATATCAATTTATTAGTTAATTTAGCTATTAACATCTTTTTAGAATATTTATCATTATTTTTAATACCATTACTAATAATTTTATTTATTTTATTTCTTAATATACTATCATCTACTTTATTTATATATTTATCTATAATATTTTTATCAATATTATGCATCAATAAATCATTTCTAATTTTATAAGTACCATAATTAGTAAGATTTATTTTATCATTAATATATAATTGAGTAAATACCTCATCATTAATATATTTATTATCTTCTAACCTTTTAATAACATTATCTATAATATTTTTATCATCAGTTATTTTATTAAGGTATGTATACATTTCTTTTTTACTTCTAATTCTAACGGATATATAGTGAATACATTTTGAAATAATATTTTCTACATTATTTTCACGCATTAATTTTTCAAGTGTTTTTTTATCAATAGTCTTCTTTAATAATAAATCATTATTTAATATTACTTCTTCATTTAAAGTAACTGATAAATTATTATCTAATATCAAATTATATTTAGCCTTACCCACTTTTATAAATTTTTTAATGTTCATAATATCACCATCCTCAATATAAATATAACACACGAACATAAATTCGTCAACACTATTTTTTAAAAAAATAGATATTATGATTATTTAAAAATTTATATAAAGTATATAATAAAATGTAAGAGTTAACTTACAATCAAAATAAAAAATGACTTTTGCCCCCTCAAAGTCATTTTTTATTTATCTACAATAATTAAACCTCTACTAATTTCTTCAAGAGCTCTTCCAATACCCTTAGATGAAACATATTCATTTTCTTTCATTTGAAAAATATCAGTCTCTTCAATTTGTGTTGCTCTTCTAGCAGCAATATGAACAAGTTCATACTTAGAGTTTACAATAGTTAATAATTTATCAATTGATGGATATATCATTTAACTCCCCTCCTCTTACTATTTACTATATACTATAATATATATAAATTCAATATTTTTTAATAACTTTTAAAACTGTTATTAATATTTTTTGAATACTTTTCTTTTAATATGTTAGTAATCGTATCAAGTGATGGAATGTTTTCAAATCCAACATCACTTACTATTTCTGATATATCAGGTATTTCCAATTTATTATCATCATATATTGAATTAAAATAACATGCAGTAGCTAATTTCTTATATATATTTGTACCAATATCATTTGTCTTATTTTCCATTCTATATTTATCAAATTCATCAAGTTTACTAGATAATCCTTGAAAGTTAATACCAACATTTTCAAAAGATAAATATAGTTTTGATAAATCATTGTTAAGATACATCTCAACTAAATCTTTATTATTAATTAACTTTTCAACAAATAGCATAAAGACTCTTTTATCATCAGAAACGTCAACGCCTGATATAGCATTACATATATAATTTTCAACCATATCATTAAATGATGAATTAATTTTTTTATCATTAATATCACATTCAAATCCACTATAATTATTATTATTTTCTTTATTTGTACTTATGCTATGTAACAAACACTTATACAAATAAAATTTATAATTTTCATCATTCACAAATTTTTTGTTAATAATAATATTATTATCACTATAAGTTATATCAATACCATCATCTTCAGTAAATATAATATTTACATTTTCAAGTCTAGAACTATAATTATCATCTAAGTTCATTTTATTCATAAAATCAATATAGTCATTATAAAATCCAACAATCATATCAGAAGTTATTTTATAATATTGCATGTCCATCACCAATATAATTATATATTATATTTTAATTTTTTTAAAGTCTAATATTAAAATAAAATAAAAAAGGTCCTGATTATCAGAACCTATCTATTAAAATTTAATAAATTTATTACGTTTTTTAGCAATTACATATACTCCAGCAGCCCCTGCTAAAACTATTACTAAATAACCATATGAAGGAATACCAGATTGAACACTTCCTGCAGGAATTTCACTACAATCGTAATCATATGTAACAGTTACTTTTGCTGGTGCATACATCCAGAAATCGTTGTATGCTAGTTTAATAAGTGAACCATCACTAGAACCAAGTTCAGGAATTGCCTTACATGTGCCACTTTCTTGAAATTGGTCACCACGGCAACCTTCTCCTGTATACTTATACACAATCCAATTAAATTCAGTATCTTCAGTTACATCTAATTCAGTATAGTTTCTTGTAATAGAAGCATTAATTTTACCAGAGCCATTATCTTCAATTGTTCCACCATTCGTTGCATCAGGATTATTTCCCATCACTATAGATGTTTCAATAGCATTATCAGCCAAGGCATCTTTCAATTGTGATTTAAATGTATCATAAGCTGTTCCGCCCCATTTACGCCAATAATTAAATGCATTTAAAAATTCTGGATCCCCTGAACCACCATTAGTTTGTGAAGCCCAATCGTAATGTCTTCTATAATCACCTTCTGAATATGAATCATCTTCTATCATTTTAATATACGAATTAAAATCGTTATCATCCCATGAATTTATTGCTTCAAATTTTACATTTGTAGCGTCGCTAGGTAAATCGTAATCAAATGTAGTGTTGTCTGCCATGTCTGCACCATAATCCATTAATTGATAAGATTGAGTCCCACCAAAATTATGAGCTCCAGACCTACCACCTGCCATATAGAAATAACCTTTTGCATCAGTCGCAACAGCTGTACCAACTGCAGTACCTCCGCCATCAGCAACTGGTTTAAAATAATAATTTGATTTATCTATATCAGTACCTGTTTCCCAAGAATCTAATCCATATAAAATTACTGTATCATAAAATTTTCTTATAGGTGTGGTGTCAGTATCACTCGTATATGCATTGTATTGATTAAATGTTTTTAAGCTGCTTATTTCTTGCAATGGTAATCTAAACCACCCATCTTCTACTTGATATATTTTTCTGTATTGAACTGGATATTGAGCCCATACTTCACCATCGTGTGCACTAAAAATTTTTTGTACTGCATCAAGATCGTAAGTTTCCCATTCATTATATTGTGTACTAGTTAGCTTAATAGTTTCAGTTTTCATTTTTTCAGCTTCCAAAAACAAATATACTCTTTTCCCTTGTTTACAAGTCATACCTTCTGTACTACTACCACCTGCGTTTGCTTTAACAAAGAAAGGCATTGCAAATAAACTAGCTGCTAGAAGAACACCGCCAACTTTTTTATATGTACTTTTCTTTATATTCATATAGTTTCCCTCCTATTTTTCTCTATCTTATACAATAATCTTATCACGCGTCAAAAAAAAAATCAAGCTATATATATAAAAATTTATTTTATTTTTTGTGATATACATTATTTGACATATGCTTTATATCCTTATTATATAAATAAATTACTTTATCTTTATATTTATTTAATTTTTCTAATTTGCTACTTTCTTTTTTAAAGTAACCAGTAGTTATTTTAAAATAATTTATTAATTGTTTTATTGTAGGTGGATAATTATAGTGTTCTATATTCAACCTTTGTTTAATCCATCTTTTGATTATTTGATAATAAACCTTAATTTTGGGTACCTTTAGATAATATATAATATCACATTTATCTAATCCATTATTAAATTTATTTCTACCTACATCTTCTATTATCCATGAATCTTTATTAATTATATTATCAAATATTTTTTTAATTTCTTTATCAGATCTTTTAATATGATTGTTATTATCATCATATACAATACAATCTAATTCATAATAGTTAATATTATATTTCTTTGATAAAAGTTTTGATAAAGTAGTCTTCCCAGCACCAGGACATCCAATTATATATATTTTCAAATATATCACCTCGTTTATTCTAAAAAAATAATATCAATTAATTATACAAAATTCAATAAAATGCACATAACTTTAATTAGTTATGTGCATTTTATTATTTAAATTGACAACAAGAACCTTCGTTTATTTGACTAAAATCATTTTGCTCTTCACAAGAATAACTTGGTTGATATGTATGTCTATATATATGATGATTAATTATTTTAGTTTTTATTGGACATACATGAGGAACAGTATGGTTAAAAGTTCTATGTACACATTTTACGATTGGCTGTTCAATGATAGGTCTAGGACAAGCACATCCTCCACCAAATGGCATTGCCATATTTTGTTGTGCAAATTCATTTGTATTGATCTCATTATAGTTTTGTTCAATATTTATATCATTATAAATATCACGTTTAGATGTACACCCTTTTTGTTTAGGCATGTCATAACATCTTTTATCAAACATAAATTGTTACCCCCTTTTCTAATTTATAGTATGTATTTATTTTACAATTGTATATGTAAATTGTCTAAAAATGTTGGTATTTATATTCTATAATTATAAATTATGTGATATATTTGTTATAGTGATAATAAGGCGGTGATATTTGTGAAAAAGATAATTGTTAGAACTGACAACGAAAAAGTTAACATCTTATATAAACAAGAAGACGAAGAAATAATAGATGTAACTGGAAACACAAATATTATCGATACAGAAGAATTACTTTTTAAAGAAAATTACTTTTATAAAAATAAAAATATTATTGCCAATTTTATTAGAGGAATATTACTAACAAAAAATATAAATACTTTAAATATAATAGATGAAGATTTAATTAATATATCCCTTGATATTGCTAAATCTATTAAAGAAATAAAAAAAGTTTATATATCTTGTGATACACCATTAAAATTTGAAGAATATGAAAAAATATTAAACTATAAAAATTTACAATATTTAAATTGTTATGATATGCAACAATTTATGTTAGATAAACTAGATAGAGATAATTTAAAAATAGATTTACGTAATGAATCGGGTTTATCAAGTGATTTTACAATATTAAACGAACTATATCATTATAGTGATATATATTATAAAAATATTCTAAAAATTGATGGAAAACTTAATGAAAATGATGTATTTGATTTTGAAACTTTCTGTAAAGTTAACAGAAAATTAAAAGAAATAGAAATATATAATTATAATATAAAATTAATA
>CALVSV010000140.1 GCA_944359595.1 uncultured Bacilli bacterium | reverse complement strand
GTATATCAGATTTTAAAGCAGTTAAATTAGAAGATACTAATTGATTAAGTAAATCACCACTAATCAATATATCTGCGGTATCTTTATTTACTTTTTTTAATACATTTTTAACAGCTTCATAATGCATTTTTATTTCTGCATCTTCAAAACTTTTTTCTCCACAATAAAAGTCATCGTATGTTGTATCCATATATTTTCCTAATGGACCCTTTTTTTCGTATGGTCCTGCAACAGTTGCGACATCATTTAAATATACATTTTTGAAATTAAACGTCATAATCTAGCCTCCAAACAATAAAAATCTTAATAAACCAAATACATAAGCTCCCACTACCCCATATAATATTACACTACCAGTAAGTTTAAAAATATTCGCACCAATTCCTTGAACTAATCCTTCTTTTCTATATTCTAACGCTGAAGAAGTCATTGCATGAGCAAATCCTGTAATAGGAATTATTATTCCTGCATTAGCCCATGTTACTACTTTATCAAAAAAACCTAAAGCAGTTAATATACTGGCAATTATTATTAATGTTATAGTCATATATGGAGCTGCATCTTTTGTAGGAATATCAAATAAGGTAACATAAAAATCACATAACCCTTGTCCTATTATTCCCATAAACCCACCAATAAAAAACGATTTTATAGTATTTAATAAAACATTTTCTTTTGGAGAATAATTATCAACTATTTTTTTATATCTTTCTTTTTCCATATATTGCCTCCAAAATTATTATGTGTTATTTATAAATTTTTAAACACAAAAAGACAATAAAATAAGATTTATTGTCTAACACTCATATTATCTTTTAAGGTTTTTAATAATTTTTTTTCATATCTTGATACTTTAACTTGTGATATTCCAAAAATTTGCGCAACTTCTGATTGAGTTTTATCTTCAAAATATCTATAATTAATTAATTTTTTATCATAATTATTTAATTTTTCTAATTCTGTTTTTAAAGCTATTAAATCATCTATATTTACTTTAGATTTATCTGGTATTACATCATATAAACATAGACTATCAGTATTATTAGATACTTGATTATCTAAACTTTTAATACTATTATTACTATTCATTACTAAATTTAATGTATATTCATCTATATCAAGATATGTAACTAAATCTTGAGTTGTTACTTCTCTCATAAGTTTTTGAGATAATAAAATTTTTGCATTATTAATTTTATATCTTAAACTATTAAAATCCTTACTTATTTTTATAGTTTTATCTTCACGAATATATTTTTTGATCTCTCCCATAATATAAGTATAAGCATATGTAGAAAACTTAACTCCATTTTCTTTTTTATAATTTTTATATGCATTTATTATACCTATAACACCAACTTGATATAAATCTTCTTTATTTATTTGATTCTTATACTTATTAACAAAATAATATATTAGATTTTCATTTTCATATATTAGTTTATTTAACTCTTCAGTCATTATATATAAGATCTATATTATGCATAATATTTAGTTCGTTATCCTCCTTTCTAAAATTATATATATTAGTATTTAATAATTTATTATTTATCTTATTATTTATTCCACATATATATGCTTGTCCATTTTGATTTTTAATGTATTTATAAAAATCATTTAAAAAACTTATACCACTTTTATCAATATATATTAGATGTTCTAAATTAAATGCAATAAATTTCATACCACTATTTATGACAATTTTTTTAACATCATTTAATTTTCTTTTAGTTTTACTTGTAAGAACTCCATAAAGCCTTATAAAAAATACACCATGCCTAAATTCAAAATTTATATTTAACATAAGAAAGATCCTCCTTACAAATATACTCTATCACAAAAATTAATACTTTTGTTAAATTCGACAAAACTAGATATTCTTTTTAATTTTTTTATATATTATAAATGATATTAAAAATATATTAAGTATAAAAGATAATATAGTAATATAATTTATATATTTATACTTTGTTTTATATTTTGTTCTATATTTATAAATTATTTTTTCATCGCTATTATTATTAGTAATAGTATCATCTACTAATTTATTATTATTTGTATATACTTTTAATAATGGTTTAATAACTTTATTTGGTTTATTATTATCTAATATAATATCATCACTAGTTATATTATTACTAGTTATAATACCATCACTTATTTTTTCTATTTCTTTAATAATATTATTGTATATATAACAAATAATATAATCATTTTCATCTTTAAAGTATCCATCAACATATGAATAATAACCATCTAAATATTTTCTTGTAACAAAATAAGTCTTATAATATTTAGTTACTTTTCTATAATATTTTTGCTTTTTATAATAACTAGTAAGTGAAATATTATTTTCATCTATTTCATCATAAAAATCAATTAAGTCATATTCAAATGTATTATTCCAACTATCATCTACTTTTAAGTTTACCAAAACACTATCATAACTATTAGGAGTATATATATGAGTAAAATTATATTCTACTTCGGAATATGTTTTATAATGTTCGTTAGATGTTGGACATAAATAAAAATATAAATGTTTTGTAGCGCCAATACTATTACTAATATTACTATTAATATATATGTCTATATTTATATCATCAACATCGTAATAGTCATCTAATTCTAATGTTAATACTCCTCCTGGTAATATTTCAGCTTTTTCATCTGTATTTATATTACCATCATTTAGATATGGTAAACTTACCATAGCGCATGATAAAAAGTCATATACTTCATAATTTATTTTTTCACCGTTATTATTTTTTAATATTAATTCAGGTATTTTAATATTAACATCTTTTACTGTTTGATTATAGTGTTTAGCATTATATTTAATAACTAAAAATTTTACTTTCTTTGCTTTATAGTATTCATATTTTTCTTCAATAACATAATTATCATCTACCTCCTCATTATTATATTTCTTATAATCTGAATAACTTTCTTTATAATCTGTTAAATCTTGAAAGTATCTTGTTGTATCACTTAATTTTTGCCTATACCCTACTTCTTTATATTCTTTTTTATACCATTTATATCTTTTTTCGATTTTATAGTCTTCATTATTATTAGACTCTTGCGCATAAACTTGCGTGCTTGTCAAAAAAATTACAAATAGTATCGCGATTATTTTTTTCATATCTTTCTACCTCCTTCATATATATATACACATAAAACTTTAAAAATGTTTTTTTTTATATATATTTTTTTGTTTTTAGGCAAGTAAAAGGTACACTTTATAACTAAATGTATAAATTATATTAGAAAGAAGGAGGGATAAATATGTATTACTACGGAGGTTATCAAGGTGGATATGGTTGTTATCCTAACTATGGTTGTTGCTCTTACCCTACACAAGGTGGATTTGGATATGGTGCAGCAATAATCATTGTATTATTTATTTTACTAGTTATAGTTATTGGTTGCAGACATAATATATAATTTTGCATTTTTAAATAATTTATGATAGAATAATCTTGTTTCGAGGTGGTATTATGTTTAAAGCACTCAATATTCTTGATGAATCTGATAAAAGATTAAGAGATAAAAACAGTGATGTTAAATTTCCATTATCAGATAAAAAGAAAAAATTAATAAAAAAAATGTTAGATGAATTAAGATATAGTCAAATACCAGAATTATCTGAAAAATATAATTTAAGACCTGGGATGGGACTTGCAGCGCCACAACTCGGTATTAATGAAAACTTTTTTGTTATCGTGTATGAATATGAAGAAGGAAAATTTCAAGATTATGTAATGATTAATCCTAAAATTGTAAGTTATTCCGAGAAGATGATATGTGCAAGTGGTGGCGAAGGGTGCCTAAGTGTTAACCGAGAAGTAGAAGGTTTAACACCTAGATATGCAAGAATAAGCATTGAAGGCTATGATATTGATGGTAATAAAATAAAAATTAGAGCTCGTAATGAATTATCTATTGCATTTCAACATGAGTACGATCATTTACAAGGTATTCTATTCTTTGATAAAATTGATAAAAATGATTTATATCAAACTAAATCAAATATAGAAAAAATATAGCGAATGAGCTATATTTTTTCATTTGTTATTTATTTGTTTATGATAATATGATAGAATAAGCATTGGTGATAAATATGTCTAATGTTAGTTATGATTTAAATAGAATAGATAATATTATTATGAATAGAAATTATTTGAATATTTATTTATTTGATAAAATATATCCTAATACAAACGAAAATATTAAGGACTGTTTTAATAATTTTGATTTTAAAAATAAGTCATGCTTAAGCGTATTAGCAAGTGGTGATCAATGCTTAGATATGTTTTTAAGAGGAGCAAATAATATTGTTGCATTCGATATTAATAATCTTACAAAGTATTACTTTTATTTAAAAAAAGCATTTTTAATGTCCAAATATGATTATGATGAATATTGTAAATTCTTTTTTGATATAAGTAGTGATATGATATTTTCTAACGATATATTTAATGATATTAAATTTTATTTACCAGAAGAATCATTCTTATTTTGGAATACACTATTTTCTAAATATGATGGCAAAGACATTAGACTTAACCGTAAAATATTTATACAAAATACTGTAACAATAAATGATTTATTTAAAAACTTATATTATTTAAATAATAAAAACAATTATAATAAATTAAAATGTATATCTAAAAATATTGATATAAAATTCATGAATTATAATTTAAAAAATATAAATGATAATATAAATAATAATTTTGATTTTATGTATTTTTCTAATATAATGGCTTATATAGATGATTGGTATGAAAATAGAAGTATATCCACTCAAAAGAATCAAATCTATAAATTACAAATGTTTAAAAATTTAATATTAAATTTATCAAATTCATTAAATGATAAAGGTAATATTTTAATCTCATATATATTTGGCCCTGATATAACTATAGAAACTAATTGTTTATTTAATGTGCCTATAAGAGAAAAAATATTTGATAAAAAAAATTTTAAATATATAGAATTTAATTCAACTCATACAAATTCTTCTAATACAAAAGATAAATGTTTAATATATACAAAGTAATTAAACATTTATCTTTCTAATTCTATAAGAGTTTCATGTATTTCTTCTTCTATTGTATTTAAATCTAATTCTTCAATTCTATCTACTCTACACTTAACTGATGTAAGAATACTTTCTACTTTATTTACTGCATCTAATAAATTATCATTTACAACTACATAATTATAATTAGTTATTTCGTTTATCTCTTGATATGCACTTTTAAATCTACTTAATATTTTTTCTTTACTTTCAGTACCTCTTTTAACTAATCTTTTCTTTAATTCTTGCATACTTGGTGGCATTATAAATATACATATTGCTTCTGGTATAAGCTCTTTTACTTTTAATGCACCTTGTACTTCAATTTCTAATAATACATTTATTCCAGCATCCAATTTTTCTTTAATTTGTTTTTTTGGAGTTCCATAATAATTATTATTATATGTTGCATATTCTAAAAATTTATTTTCTTCAATACCTACTTCAAATTCTTTTTTAGTTAAAAAATAATATGTTTCATTGGGTACATCCCCACTTCTTTTTTCTCTTGATGTACAAGATATACTAAGCCATATATCATCATGTTTTTTTAACAATTCCTTAATTACTGTTCCCTTGCCTGCACCAGATGGACCAGATATTATTATTAATTCTCCCTTTTTTTTATTTTTAATCATTTTTCTTCTCCTTAATCTTTTTCTTAAATACTATATCATATACCTCATCATATTTACTAACATAATAAAAATCTAACTTATTCTTTATATATTTTGGTATTTCATCTAAATCATTTTTATTTGATTCTGGTATTATTATCTTTTTTATTCCACTTCTTTTTGCTCCTAAGATTTTTTCTTTTAATCCACCTATTTGTAAAACATTTCCGGTAAGTGTAATCTCACCTGTCATAGCTATATTTCTATTTACATCTTTTTTTGACAATGCACTAATTATTGCGGTAGTTAACGCAATCCCTGCACTAGGTCCATCCTTTGGAATTGCTCCACCTGGAAGATGTATGTGTATATCACTACTCTCTAAAATATTATAACTTATACCAAACATTTTGTAATTTTGTTTTATATAACTTAACGCAATACTTGCAGACTCTTTTAATACATCTCCTAAAGAGCCAGTTAATGTAATGTTTCCTTTACCCTTATAATATATTACTTCTACTTGTAATACATCACCACCAAACTCAGTATATGCAAGTCCATTAACTACGCCAAAAACATTATCATATAATAATTCATTATAAAAATATTTTCTATTTCCTAAATATTTATTTATAGATGTATCATATATATTATATAAAATATCAGTAGAGTTATCAGTAACTATGAGTTTAACTATTTTTCTTATAATTTTTTCAATACATCTTTCTAACTCTCTAACTCCAGCTTCTTTTGTATAATACTTTATAATTTCTAAAATAGCCTTATCATTAAATACTATATTTTTCTTAGTCAATCCATTTTCTTTTATTAATTTAGGAACTAAATATTTTTTTGCTATATCAAGCTTTTCATATTCAGTATAACTAGATATTTCAATTATTTCTAATCTATCTTTTAATGGTTCTGGTATTCTATTAATATAGTTAGCAGTAAGTATAAATGATACATCAGATAAATCATATTCAATATCTATATAATTATCTACAAAATATTTATTTTGATTCTTATCTAATATTTCTAATAATACACTTGCAGGATCTCCATGTATATCTTTAGTCAATTTATCTATCTCATCTATTAAAATAAGTGGATTATTAACTCCTGTTTTTCTTATTGCATTTATAATTTTGCCAGGATAAGCTCCGATATATGTTCTTCTATGACCTATTATATCAGCCTCATCATTAACTCCTCCAACACTTATTTTGGCAAATTTTCTCCCCATCGCACTCGCTATGCTTTTTGCAAGTGTTGTCTTCCCAACCCCAGGTGGTCCAACAAGGCAAATAATTGGTGTTTTTGAACTATTTGTATTTATTTTTACTGCCAAATACTCAAGTATTCTATCCTTAACTTCAGTAAGTGCATAATGAGATGAATCCAATATATGTTTAGCTTTTGATAAAGAATTATTTTCTTTAGTAAAATTATTATATGGTAACGATAATAAAGTTTCTATATATGTTTTGATAATGCTATATTCTGGTGACATTACTGTCATCATTGATAATTTCTTAATCTCTTCTAATATTCTATTATATATTTTTTTTGGAGGATTAACTTTTTTAAGCATATTTTTATACTTATTAATGTTATTGTTCTCGTTATCATAATCATCAGTTTGCCCCAATTCTCTTTTAATGTTTTTTAATTTTTCTTTTAATATTACTTCTTTTTGTATAGCCTCAAAATCTCTTTGTATATTTTCTTCTATATTAGTTTCAATATTTAATAATTCTAATTCATGTCTAATGTCTTTTATTATCATTAAAGCTCTATTAATAACGTTTAACTCTAAAATATATTCTTCTTTTCTATCTAAAGACAATGGTAATATTTGACAAATAATATCAGTAATTACTTCTAAATCATCTATATCATCTAATTGTTTTATTATAGATGGATCTATATAAGAAGTTTTATTAATTAATTTTATAAAAGATTCATATATTTTTCTTTTATATGCAATTGTAGTATCTTTATCTATGTTAGCCTTTTCTATTCTTTCTATATTAGCTTTATATAAAGAATTATCTTGCTTATAATATTTTAGTATTTTAACTCTATTTTTACCTAAAAGAGATATTCTTATGTTTCCATTAGGCAAAATAATTTTACTTTTAATTTTAGCTATTACCCCTATTTTAGGAAATTTCTTAACATCTATATAATTTAAATTATTATTTATAACTAAAATATACCCATTATCATCCTTAAGTGCAGAATCTACCATTTCTTTTTCTAGGCTATTTTTAATTTCTATTCTAAATTCACAACGTGGAAGTAGTACAAAATCTTTTAGTATTAAAACTTGTAAATTTGCTTTTATCATGTACTTCACCTCCACCAAATTACAACTACTATTATATATTAAATATTTAAAATTTCAAACAAAAAACATAAAAAAAATAATAAATTTTTAATGTGGATACATTTTTAAAATTTTATTATTTTTTTTAACTTGTATTTCATTTGTATATAAACTATTTAAAAATTCTTTCTTCTTATTTGATAATAATATTTCATTTTCTTTAATACTATCTTCTATATCGTTTTTTAATACATAATCTCTATTATTATACATAGCATTAGCGAATATATCATCTATTATTTTAATAATAGTATCAGGATTATTTATTTTTTCATATTGTTTATAATTCTTAATATCTGTTAATTTTACTAAATCTTTTAATATTATTTCATCTATGTTCCATTCAACATTAGTTAAATCTTCTTTTATCTTTATATAATATTTAGCTATCTCAAATATTTCATTTTCAGTATATTTACTTAAAGTAATTATATCAAATCTTCTTCTAAAAGCATCATCAAAAGCAATAGATTTATTAAAATCATCAATAGTAGTTGTTCCAATTATTTGTATAGTTTTATTAGATATATAAGGCTTTAACATATTTGATATATCAATACGATTATTTTGGGTGCTTCCAGCTCCTGAGATTGTATGTATTTCATCAAAATAAAATATAGTATCTTTATTATTTTTAGCATAATCAATTATATCCATAACATGATTTTCTAATGTACCAACATATTTAGTATTAGCAGTAATACCAGAAATTGGAATTGATATAATATGCTTGTTTTTTAAAATAGATGGAACGTTACCTATTTTAATATTATAAGCAAAACCTTCAACAATCGCAGTTTTACCAACACCTGCTTCACCAAGTATTATAACAGAATTATTTCCTAATAATTTTTTTATAATTTTTTTTAAATCATTATCTCTACCTACTAATGGATTATATTTATAATATTTATCTGTTAAATCTTGAGCACCATACTTACCTAATTTACTATTATTATTTACACTATTAATAATTTTATTTTTTGAATATAGTTTATTGATAGTAATATTTTTGTCGTTGCACACATATTCAAATATTTTTTTAAAATCAGTTGCGACTGAAAGATCTTTATACATATCTAACATATTAATATGTTCAATTTTATATTCATCAAATAATCCTAACATTTTTTTTATTTTATTAATTTTATTTTCTTCTAATATATTATTTAATTTTTCACTATCAATTATATATTCAATAATATAATTTATATATTTTTCATCAAAAGATATACTATAACCAAAAGCTGAATAAATAGTATATAAATATTTTAATATTAAGTTTTTCATATTTATATATGATTTAATACAAAATTCATTTAGTTTCAATAAATAATTAACATATGTAATTTTACTAATATCATCATCTATTTTATTATCATGATTATACAATTTATTATATGTTATATCTTTTTCTATATTTGATCCAAATAAATTAAAATGTTTTAAAACATAAGCAATATAATTAATATTTTCCTTAACTTCATTAATTTTCCCATCATTAATTTTTAAATATTGCATATCACAAACTATACTATTTATAATTTCACTATCAATATTTTTATCTTCTTTAAGTAAAGTTATCATTATTATCTCCCCTTAATAAATTTATAACTATTATACTTAAATTTTAATAAATGTCAATATTATTTTATACTCTTCTATTAGTTTATCAAGACTCATATTCGCGTTTGCGCTAGATGTTGATGGTAGATAATATGCCTCTATATTAGTCTTAGGATAACAATATTTCATATATAAATCATATGCTTTTTTACCAGTAGTAAATATTGTTGTTATATTACTATTAGTTATTAATAAATTAATATCATTTACTTCTATATCTTTAATACTAGAATCACTAGATAAATTTATACGACATTTAGCTAAAACATCCCATAAAGCAATATTATACTTACATAATATTGCTTTTTTAGAATCTATATCATCTTTAATTTCTTCATTTAAAACACAAGATAAAACTTTCCAAAATCTATTTTGTGGATTAGCATAATAAAACTTTAACTCTCTTGACTTAACTGATGGAATAGATCCTAATATTAATATTTTAGAATCTTTATTATATATTGGCTTTAATTCATGATTAACTATCATTTCAAAAACTTACTATTAATTATATTAGTAAAATTATAATTATCAGTTCTTAAACACTTAATAGTATTATTACTAATACATATATCAATTTTATTAACATTATCAAATATATAACTATTTCCATCAATAGATATTAATAAATTTTTAGTATTATAAATAGGAATTAAAGAAATTATATTGTCTTCTGGTACAACAACTGAATTAAGTAAATTTTTATACATACTATTAACTGTTGGTCCAACTGGTGTAATTTGAAGACTATTAATACCATTATATACTATACTTCCACCATGGCTTAAATTTTCAGCAGTTGATCCAGTTGAAGTCGCAACAAGTATACCTTCACCACCATAGTGTTCAAGTAACTCATTATTAATTAATACATCTAATCTACATACTTTTAACATCTTATCTCTTATAATAACTTCGTTTAAAGACTCAAATTTATATTCTTTTTCATTCGTATATACAGATATACTACTTATACTAATATTTTGTACATTAAAACTTTCTGATATTATTTTAACGAATTCCTCTATTTTGTTTTTATCTATTTCTTGTAGAAATCCTAAAGTACCAGTATTGATACCAACATAACAAATATTACTATCAAAGTTATTATCTCTAACCATCTTTAAAAATGAGCCATCTCCACCTATCGCAACAGCCAAATTAAAATTAACATCATCTATTTGTATATTATTATTATTTAAACACTCAACTAATTTATCTTTAATATTTTTAACATTATCATCAGCATATATTTTAATTCTATTCATATTCACCATTCCAACTATATAATATCCTTTAATTTATTTATAATATTATTAACTATTATTTTTTTATTTTCTTTTCTACTTATATTATCAACATGATATATATCAGTATAATATTTATCTTCTAACTTACTATATATACTAACAAAAACAACATTATTATCACTATTATCCATATTGTTTTTATCTATTCTATTTAATTTACCAGTTACTCCTATCCCATAACTAGAATTAGTAAAATCACTTATTTTTTTACTCATTTCTTTTGCTGTTTCAATACTATACACACTATATTTATCAATAATATCTTTACTAACACCCATCTTTATTTTATATTCATTTGAATATGTTACTGCACTAAATTTTAATATATCACTTGCTCCACTAACATTAGTTATTTCATTTACGATACTTCCACCAGTACATGATTCCATTGTTGATATAGTTTTCTTACTATTTATTAATTTTTCTACTATTTCATTCATATTATCACTACTTTTCTACAAATATTTTTCTTGTAATAAAATTATATATCATAACTATAGCAGTAGCTATAATTTTAGCAATTAATTCATGTATACTAATAATATCTACACTAACATACATAATAATAGAATTTAATATAAGTCCAATTATACTAAGAACTATAAATACAGTAAAATCTTTAGGTGTTTGCTTTTTAGTTACATCAAAAACCCATTTAATACTCATTATATAATTAAATATTACTGATATAGAAAAAGAAAGTATAGAACTAATCAAATAATGAATATTAAATACTTGTGTAAGTAATGTAAATACTCCATAATCTATTACAAAAGCAAGTCCACCAACTATTCCAAATTTAAAAATTTGACATATAATTTTTTTATGCTTTTTTATCATTTTTAATCACCATATTTAAATATAGTTCATATAGTTGTTTATGTTTTTTTACTAGCACTTCAAGTATTAATCCACATACAAAAAATAATAAAGACATAACCAAAAATATACAAGCAACTATAAGTGTAGGAAATTTTTCAACAAGTCCAGATTTAAAATATTCTATAACAACAGGCACCCCAAATATTAAAGATATTATTAAAAATAATATTGTTAATATTGAAAAGAAGAAAAACGGTTTATATTCTCTAAATAATGAAGCGATAGTCTTTAATACTTTAACTCCATCAGAATAAGTATTTAACTTTGAAACACTTCCCTCAGGTCTATCTCTATAAGTTACAGGAACTTCTATTAATTTAAAATTTTTATCTATTGCATGTATAGTCATTTCTGTTTCAATTTCAAACCCTTTAGATAATACAGGGAATCCTTTAACAAATTGATAACTAAACGCCCTATATCCAGTCATTATGTCCTTAACATTACTTTTAAATAATTTATTGATTAAAAATCTAACAATTTTATTTCCAAAATTATGGAAAGGTCTTTTGTTTTCAGTAAAATAAGTGCTTGATAATCTATCACCTATTACCATATCAGCACGTCCATCTAGTACTAACTCGCACATTTTTTTAGCATCTTCAGCAGGATATGTGTCATCTCCATCAATCATTAAGTAACAATCAGCATCTATATCTCTAAACATACTTCTTATAACGTTACCCTTCCCTTGTCTTGGTTCATACCTTACAATAGCTCCATTTTCTTTAGCTATTAAATCAGTATTATCACTAGAATTATTATCATATACATATATTTTTGCTTCTGGTAAAGCTTTTTTATAATCTTTTATTACTTTAGCTATAGTTTTAGCTTCATTATAACATGGTATTAATACAGCTATTTTTTTTTTTTTTTTTTCCTCTTTCCTATTTTGTTCTATAATTATCTCATCTTTTGTCAATTGATTATCAACATTAATTTTTTTATCGTTGTTTGTAGATACATATAGTTCTTTCATCCAATTGTTTTTAACTGTTTCTTTATTTCTTTTTTCTCTTAATTCATCAAGAAATTTATCTATATCTATTGCCTTTTTTTCTTTTTTATTATCCATAAATTGTTCATTAAATTCAGGTATAACAAAATTCATATTATCTACAATATTAATGTCCATTTCTTTTTTATCATCTAATAATTTATGAGGTTTTTCAACATCTTGAACTTTTAATTTGACTAAACTATTTATTATTGCTTGATAATCAATCTTAGGTATATCAGATATAATTTCATCTATTTCTTCAGCATCACTATTTGAAATTGGTTTTTTTATCTTCAATGATTCTAGTTCTTTTTTTAGTTCGTTTATATATCTTTCTTTATAATCATTGGTAGAGTTTTCATTCATTATAACCTACCTCCTATTTATTCCATTGATATAATTATACAATATTTTTATTAATATATAAAGTATTTAATGTTTATTTGTGGTACAATATATTTACGGACGGAGGTATTATATGTTAAAAAAAATAAATTTAGATAATATAAAAGTAGTTATTTTTGATTTTGATGATACGTTAGCTATTCATAAAAATTCACGTTATAGAAAAGAAATGAGAGAAAATGAGGAAAAATTCTTGAATTTTTATAAGAATGCCTATTTAAATCCTGATATTTTTTATGATGAAATGGAACCATGTACAGCATCTGAGCAACTACAAAAATTAGTACGCTTATGTGAGAAGAAAAATATTAAAATGTATTGTATATCTGGGATGAAAATAGCGATACATATAAAAGCTAAAGAAAGTTTCTTATGTAAACATTATAGTAATAATATTGAGGTGATTTCAACAGGATCACAAGCGTTAAAATGTAAAGCTATAAAAATTATTAAACGTATTCATAATTGTGATTTAGATGAAATGTTATTTGTAGATGATATGAAGGAAAATGTTAAAAGATTTAAAAGCATAGGAATCTATGGCGTATTACCAAGAGATGTTGAAAAATTAATAGATTTAAATAGTTAAGTTGCATATGAAAAAATTAATTTTTATAATAATTTTTATCCCATTATTTGTTATTGTACTATATAAATTTATTGAATATATTGATTATAATAGTTTACTATCTAATATAGAAAAATATACATTTAAAGAAAACGAAAAGATTTTAAAAAAATTTAAATATAATAACCAAAATTATATAATTTCAAAATATACAGATAAAATAAGTTCTTGGGGTCATTTAAATATATTGTTAAAAAACAATAATGATTATTATATTTTAAAAAATATTAAGAAATGTGATACAGTTGACGAAGGTACTAATTTATATATAAAAAATAATGAGATTTATATACATTGTATTGGAAAAGTAATTATAAATAAATATATAATAAATAATTTAAATATAGAACAAGAAAATCTAAACTTTGATTTTAAAAATACGCCAAACATTAGTCAATTACATATGAATATAGATAATGTTGATAATGAATATATATACTTATCATCGCCATTTAAAAAAGATAACACAGTTAACGATGAACCCAGAGTAAAATGTTCTTTTAACAATAAAAAATGCATTTATTATTTCTAATATATTTTAATTTAATGAAATTATCTTAATGAATATAATTCTAAAAGTGAAGAAGCTTATACTTTCTTTAAAATTGTTCAAAATAAACTTCACTTTGCAATAACTGGTCATACTGCAGTAGAACTATTTATAGTAGAATTGCTTTAATAATAATTGGTTTTAAATGGAGTAATGATTATGAAAAAGACAATGTTAACTATTCTAATATGTGGGTTTATGGTTTTAGAAATTACGGGGTGTGGAAATTCAAAAAATAAATTTGATATAGGAAATAAATCTGATATTAAGATTTCACAAAATGATGTTGTAATGACTATTAAAGATGGGACACTAAAAAATACAGGAGTTACTCTAGTTTTAACTAATAATAGTGATAAAAATTTTCAATACGGAAATCCTTATGAAATACAAATTAAAAAAGATGGGGAATGGCATAAAATAAATGTTGAATTAACTTTTACATTACCAGCTTTTAGTTTAAAATCTAAAGAGTCAAAAGAGATAGAACTTAATTGGGAAAATGGATATGGAAAATTATCAAGTGGAACATATAGAATTATAAAAAGTATTGACTATGAAAAAGAAGAAGGAAATTTTGAAACATTTAATATAGCAGTTGAATTTAATATTGAATAACAAATTACTATTTATAGAGTAGATGCATCTACTTTTTTCTTTGGGTGAAAACATGATATAATAGATTTATGAAGGAGTGACAAGTATGAACAAAAATAAAAATGAAGGGGTTTACAAAATCGGTATCAACTGGTATATACCGACTTTAGTTAACTTTTAATCAACCCTTTTGTTTATAAGCAATTTAATAGATTTGCTTTTTACATTTTTATAAATATAAATGATAATTTTTTATAAAAATAGTGGTAATACCGACTTAAGTTAATCAAATATATAAGGAAAGGAGAATAATAATGCAAGAAAATGACTTAATTATATATAAAAATAGTGATGGCAATATTATAGTAGATGCAATATACAAAGATGAAACATTATGGTTATCGCAAAAAGGAATGTCCAAGGTGTTTGAAGTAGGTGTTCCGGCAATATCAAAACATTTAAAAAATATATTTGAAGAAAACGAATTAGATAAAAACTCAGTTATTTCCAAAATGGAAATAACTGCGGATGATGGCAAAAACTACAATACAGAAGCATATAGTTTAGATGCAATAATAGCAGTAGGCTATCGTATTAATTCAAAAAAGGCAACAGAATTTAGAATATGGGCAACTAAAATATTAAAAGAATATATGACAAAAGGTTTTGCATTAAATGATGAAAGATTTATAAAAGGTAATAAATATGATTCAAAATATTTTGATGAATTATTAGAACGTATTAAAACAATTAGAGTAAGTGAAAGAATGTATTATCAAAAAATTACAGATTTATTTATAGCAACTTCAACTGATTATAATCCTAAGTCAGAAGAAGCATATACTTTTTTTAAAATAGTTCAAAATAAACTGCATTATGCAATTAGTGGACATACTGCAGCTGAATTAATATATAGTAGAGCTAATTCAGAAAAAGAACATATGGGCTTGACTTCTTGGAAAAATTCTCCTGATGGTTTAATATATAAATATGATGTAACGATTGCTAAAAATTATTTAAATGAAAAATAATTAAACAAATTAAA
>CALVSV010000139.1 GCA_944359595.1 uncultured Bacilli bacterium | reverse complement strand
TATTGTAAAATTATAAAAATCATGTTATAATCATATTATAGTAATACAAGGAGGGTAAAATTATGTATTGTAAAAATTGTGGAAAGGTATTAGAAGACGAAACAAAGGATTTATGTCCAGATTGTGAAGCTGTTAAAAATACCGAAGTTGCAGAAGAAAAAGTAGAAGTGGTTAAGGAAGTAACAAGTAATACTAATGATTCTTCAAATCAAAATACAAACAATAATACACAAAATACAACTACTAGTGTATTAAAAAAATCTAAAGTTGCTGCAGGTATTCTAGGTATTCTTTTAGGTAGTTTAGGTGTTCATAATTTTTATTTAGGATATACAGGAAAAGGTGTAGCACAATTACTTATAACTTTACTTACATGTGGATTTGGTGCTTGCGTTACATCTATTTGGGGATTAGTTGAAGGAATATTAATATTAACTGGAAGTATAAATGTTGATGGTAATGGAAATCCATTAGGCGACTAACATGAAAAGATTAAAAAATATTATAATATTATTCTTTATATTATTATTTTTTATATTATTATTTGTTATAAAAATACCTATGCCTTGTTTATTTAAAACTTGGCTAGGTATTTTGTGTCCTGCTTGTGGATTTACAAGAGCAACTATTTGTTTATTTAATGGTAATATAATAGAGTCTTTTAAGTATAATATACTTGCTATACCAATAATTCTTTTTGTTATATTTACTGTTATATTAGTTACTATAGACATTATAACTAATAAAGAAAATTATATTAAATTGATGAATAAATTATTAACAAAATATTGGACTTATATATTAATTGTATTAGTTTTAATTATGGTTATAAAGAATATAATAAATAACCCCTAATCTATATATTGATTAGAGGTTATTTATTATTTATGAAAAGAAAGTAAAGATATTTAGTGCCTTTTGAATAATAGTTTCATTCTTTTTATATAATGCAGGTAAGTTTGATAAATTACTGAAGCTAAATACATTGTAGCTTTCACTTAATGAAGTAGGAGATAGACTATAGCTATCATTATCTTTTTGTACATTTAAAATACTGAATGTATCATCATGCATTATTATAATGAAAGAATTATTTGATACATTAGCAAGAAACATATTTTCAATTCTTACATTAGAATATTCAGGAAATTTATTGTGAACTAATGTAAATAGTTCTTCATAATTTTTAGTATCCTTAGTTACATCTGGATTGTTTAATAAATAGCTCATATTTTCAATATTAATAAATTTAGTGTTATTTTTTAAACTTTTCATAGGTGTATTTAATGAATCCACTTTTGCAAGTTGTAAAAATGAACCATCAACACTAAGAACTATTATTGCTTCATCATCAGACATATCTAAATCAGTTAGTTTATTAAATTTAATATTTTTGTATATTCTAATATATTTGTCAGTTGAAAGCATTTCAGTTATTATGCTGTATTTTATTTTTTCTGTTAAATTTGAAGCAGTAAACTCAAAACTATTCATTAATTTTGAAGTTATTGCATTGAATATATTTTCATCCAGTAATTCGTTTTCAACAATTAAAAGATTTTTTAATTCTTTTAATTTTATTACATACATAATATTCGAATATTTATATTCAGATGAAATTAGATACTCAACTAATATACTTTGTATTAAAGAAACAATTTCTATAATTTCTTCTTCTAATTTATTTATTTGCTCAGATAAACAAGCATCTATATTATTATCTAATTCAGAACCTATAACATCTTCATCATCATTATATATAAGAGGTAAAAGAGCATTTCTAATTGCAAGTTTAATACTTTCTTTTTCTTTTTGCAATTTAGATGTGTCAGAGTTTAATATTGTCTTTTTAAACTCTATATAGTTTAAATCTAATTTTTTATTTAAAAATACAAGCTTATTGTAGTTAGAATATTTTCTACTAACTTCATCTAAGTATTTTAATATATCATTTTGAGTTTCTATAGACATTTTACTAAAAAATCTATCAATATATTTTCTTGGTGAAGAGAATAAGTTAGAATATAAATTTTCTTCATGTAAATCAAATATATAACAAATTTGTTTTAATAGTTTTCCTTCTAAGAAGTATATATCATTGTCACTTGCTATCTTGTTGCCAAGGAAATCATTTTCATAATTTCTATATGTAGGAATTATACTAAGTGCAACTGGTTCAGTATAAAGAAGTCTACAAACTAAATTTGAAATTACCGCTCTATTAAGGCCGAAATTTTTATGTTCTATTTTATAATTTACTTTTGATAAAGAAACAGTAGAATAGCCAACACTATAATGATTATTGACTACTTCACTTGTAGTTAATGCATATAATACTCTTAAATATACTGATTCTATATTATTTAGATCTTTAATATATAATTCTTTTCGTATAGCGTCATAGTAACCAGTTTTGTAATCAATGCTTAAGTCATTACCAATTAAAATTGTATCAATATTCTCATATAGTTTTCTTTCTAATTTCTTCTGTCCTCTACGCGTAATATATCCAAAATTAATAAGTTTTTTAAATAAACCATCAACTATATTATAAAATTGTTCATTAACATTACATTTTTCCTTTAATTTATCTATATAGTTAATCATTTCAACCTCCAATTATATATACACATTATATTTTATAATAAATAAGAAAAATATACAAGACATAATAACAAAAAAAGAAGAATTATTTTAAATAATT
>CALVSV010000138.1 GCA_944359595.1 uncultured Bacilli bacterium | reverse complement strand
CCTAAATTAGTTCTAGAATCTAACATAGTTAAAAGAACACCTTCTATATCTAGATTAGGATTTAAATTTCGCTGTGCAAGCATAATACTATTTAATAATTGCATAATTCCTTCTAGCGCGAAAAACTCACATTGAACAGGAATAATAACAGAATCAGATGCAGTTAATGCATTAGTAGTAAGTATTCCAAGAGATGGTGGACAATCAATAAGTATATAATCGTAATAATCTCTTATATTATTAATACTTCTTTTTAATTGTTCACCACGTGAAAAACCTATATCCGTTCTGCTTTTTTCAATTAATTCTATATCAACACCAGCCAAATTTATAGTAGCAGGAATCAAATGTAAATTTTTAAATTTAGTCTTTACTATAGATTTTTGTATTGGTGCATCACCTATTAATACATTATAAATACTATATTCAATATCTCCTTTGTTAATACCAACACCAGTTGTTGCATTTCCTTGGGGATCTAAATCAATAAGTAGTACTTTTTTGCCTAAATATCCTAATGATGCAGCTAAATTAATACTTGTTGTTGTTTTACCTACACCACCCTTTTGATTTACCATTGAAATTACCTTACCCATTTTTATACACCTCTTTGGATTGTCTGCATATTTCATTTTACCAGAAAAACTAAAATTTTTAAATGCATTTATAAATATTTCTTAAATAAATTTTTATAGTACGAAAAAACGTTTATATAAAAAATATGGAAGAACACTATAATGATATAAGTTCTTCCATATTTTTTATTTATTTAATGCATCTTTAAGTTCATCTTTTTTCATTTTAGAATATCCTTTTATTTCGTTTAATTTTGCAAGTTCTCTTAATTGTTCTAAACTCATTTCATCAAGTTTTTTATTAACTGTATCATCTTCATCTGGCATTTTACCATGTTCAACTAAATAATCAATTTGTTCTTTAGTAATTGTTTCATATTCTAATAATGTTTTAGCTATTAAATTTAATAAATCTTTATTGTCAGCAATTATTTTTTTAGTCACTTCATAGCACTCATTTATAATTTTGCGTTGTTCTTCATCGATTTCAAATGCAACTTGACTTGAAAAGTTTCTACTCTTTGTATAATCTCTACCTAAAAATACATTACCACTTTCTCTTTGTTCATATTGAATAGGTCCTAAATCACTCATACCATATTCAGTTACCATAGCACGAGCTGTTTTTGTTGCCTTTTCAAAATCGTTATGTGCACCAGTTGTTATTTCATTAAACATTATTTCTTCAGCAACACGACCGGCTAATAAACCACTAATTGTGTGTAGTAATTCTTGCTTTGTTTGAAAATATGTTTCTTCTTTTGGTAGCATCAAATTATATCCACCAGCTGCACCTCGTGGCACAATTGTAATTTTTTGTACTTCGTTAGCCCCATCTAATTTCAAACCAACAACTGCATGACCAGCTTCATGATATGCAACAATACGTTTTTCTTTATCAGTATATTTATGGCTTTTCTTAGCTGGACCCATAAGCACTCTATCTTGTGCTTCATCTATTTCAGCCATACTTATTTGATTTTTATTTCTTCTAACAGCAAGTAAAGCAGCTTCATTAAGTAAATTTTCTAAATCAGCCCCACTAAATCCTACAGTACGCTTAGCTATATTTTTAAGTGTAACATTAGGTGTAAACTTTTTGTTTTTAGCATGTACTTCAAGTATTTCTTCACGTCCTTTAACATCAGGCAAGTTAACTGTTACTTGTCGATCAAATCTACCAGGTCTAAGTAACGCAGGGTCTAATACGTCAGGACGGTTAGTTGCTGCAATAATAATTATTCCTTCATTTTCACCAAAACCATCCATTTCTGTAAGTAATTGGTTTAATGTTTGTTCACGTTCATCGTGTCCTCCACCAATACCACTACCTCTTTGTCTACCAACTGCATCAATTTCATCTATAAATATTAAACATGGAGCATTAGCTTTAGCTTGTTTAAACATATCTCTAACACGAGATGCACCTACACCTACAAATAATTCTACGAAATCAGAACCACTTATATAATAGAATGGTACATTAGCTTCACCAGCAACTGCACGAGCAAGTAAAGTTTTACCAGTACCTGGAGGACCTACTAACAATACCCCCTTAGGTATCCTTGCTCCCATACTTTGGAATTTCTTAGGATTTTTTAAAAAGTCTATAAGTTCTTGTACTTCTTCTTTTTCTTCTTTTAAACCTGCAACTTTATCAAATTTAATTTTATTGTTATCTTCTGATAAACGTGCTCTACTTCTACCAAAATCCATTGATTTATTTGCTCCACCCATTTGTCTAGTAAATATAAAGAATGTAGCTCCAACAAGTAATAATATTGGAAATAAATTTATAAATACAATCCAAAATGAATTTGATGATGGATCTGCTTCAGTAATTATTTTAAATTCATATTTATTGTTTTCTTCAACAATATCATCAATTACTCTATCTGATAATGGTACTCTAGCAAAAAATGTTTCATTTTCTTCATAGTTTTTAAGTTTACCAGTAAGTTCATATACTTCACCACTACCCTTAGGAGTTATAGTAATTTCTTCTAACTTACCTTCATCTAAAGCAGTAATAAATTCATCATATGACAATATATTTACTTTATTATCCATACCACTTACAAAATATACAATAACTAACATTATTATAAATAGAAATAAGTATGGTAATAAACTTCTTCTCATTTTACTTTTCACGTTATTCCTCCTCTTTTTTTGTACACTTAACTATTATATCATAAAACTCATTATTTTGTTTATCATATTTTGATTTTTTAATACCAAACAAACATAAAATTTTCCCAGAACTATCAACTAATAATGGTATATTATCCCTATTAGATAGCGGTACTTTGGAATCAATCATAATATCTTTAATTTTTTTACTACCATTTAATCCCTTAACTTCCATCACATCACCATCACATCTATTTCTAATATATAACGGTAATTTTATCTCCTTACTATTAAGTTTAATAGTATAATTAGATGAATCAACAGTATTATCTACAAATTTAATATTATAATTACTAATATTTACTTCATTATTTAATAATAATTTATAATTATCTCTTTTATTACTATTCTTCTTAATATATAACTTATTATATTCTTTAATAGCGATCATATTATTAGGTAAATTAATAAATATATTAGGTCTATTATTATTTATTATTTCTACTAATAATTTAATATGCTCCCTATTTATTAATTTAATATTATCTTGATATATATCCATTAAATATAAATATATTAATTTTTCTTGAATATATTTATCTTCTTTAATTATTTTATTTATATTAATTATATCATTTACAGCTATTTCCATATATTTAGTATTAACAATATTTGAAATATATTCTTCTTCTTTATATATTTCATCACTAAATTCCAAATACTTTTTATGAATATTTTTATTTTCACTTTTTAAAAATGGTAATATATATTTTCTATATCTATTTCTAGTATATATATCACTATTATTAGATTCATCAACATAATATCTTATATTATATTTATCTAAATAATTTAATATATCATTTTTAGTTACAAACAATAATGGTCTAATAATATAATAATTATTACGTTTACTATTAATTCTAATACCCGAATACCCACGACTACTAGCTCCCCTAGATATTCTCATTAAGATTGTTTCAATCAAGTCATCACCATGATGTGCCATAAATAAATATTTACTATTATATTTTTTTACAATTTTATCAAAAAAATTATATCTAATATTTCTAGCTTGTTCATGAAAATTTTCATTATTATATTTTTCAATTTTTAAATATTCAAATCTAATATTATTATTAGAACAATATTTATATACATATTCTTTTTCTTCTTCACTTTGCCTTCTTTTTGAATGATTTACATGAGCACAAATAATATTAATATTATTCTTCTTACTATATTTTAATAATATATTTAGTAAGCACATAGAATCAGGTCCACCACTTACTGCAACTACCACATTAGAATTTTCAACTATATTTAACGATTTAATATAATCAAATACTTCTTTCAAATTTATTCCTTCTTTCAAAACGAATATATAATAAAATTAATCCGACACGTATATTAAATCTAAATAATAGTAAAAAGTCAATAAATTATTAAAAAAAACAAAAAAAAGAGAGTTATTATTCATCATCTGGTAATTTAATAATATACTCTCCATCTATAGAATATAAATATTTTTCTCTAGCATAACGCGCTATATAGTCTTTATCTTTTAATTTATCAACTTCACTAGATAGTTTTTCTTCATCTTTTTTTAATTCTTTCAACTGTTTATTTAATTCTTCTTTCTGATTATACATATCATATACATTGAGTGCACAAGTAGCAAACAAATATGAAATTGCAGAAATCACAAAAATAAATAATAAAGTAGAAAGAATAGTATAATTTTTTTTCTTTTTTTTCTTTTTCGGCATGAAGAACACCACCTATCTTTTAATTAAATTATAAGCATTTAATTGTTTTTTGTAAAGTGTTTTCTCTTATCAAAATGCAATAAATATTTATTTTTAATAGTTTTATACAATACTTTACTTATCTTTACAACATAACTCTTTAAAAAAATTCCAAATATTAACAAAACAACAAAATATATATGTATTATTCCTTCATTAATATTTCTCAATATAAAAAAATAAATAATAGAATTAATAAAACAAAATATAAAAGAATTAATTATTTGATATCGTATTCTTACCCTATATAAATTTTTATCAAAAATATCTAATAATACACTAAAAAATATACCATATAAAAAAGAAAAAATTAAAGATTTAATTTGTATTATTAAACTCATTATTTAAATAATCTATTTAGTATACTATCTTCTTTATTTTTTTTATTACTGTCTTCAACATAATTAATCATATTAATTTTTCCCTTTATTGATATATTCCCTTGATAAGTATCTAATTTAATTATTTCAAGTCCTTCACCTTTAATTATTACTACACCCATAAGAGTTTCGATAACAAATTCTTCTGAGTCAAAACTTTCTATTTTTTTAACACCAGAAATATTAATATTCTTTCTTTCGATTACTGATATATTATGTGATATAATTGCATCTAAATCTTGAACCTTGTCCATATATTATCTTCTCTCCTTCTAATAAAATATATGAACTAAAACAATATATATTCCTAAAAATAAAAGATATTGAATTAATCAATACCTTTATTCTGCTTCTTTATTATATTCTTCTAAAATAGCATCTTCAAACATTTTTCTAACTTCAGGTTTAATTGGATGAGCTATATCTCTATATCCTCCAGTAGCTGTTTTTCTACTTGGCATAGCAATAAATAATCCATTATCTCCTTCAATGATTCTAATATCATGTACTGCAAAGCTATCATCAAGCAATACTGATGCAATCCCTTTCATACGTGAGTTTTCTTTTTCAACTTTACGTACTGTTACTGATGTAATTTTCAATGTAATCCTCTCCTTCATGAAGCTCTAATGCTCCTATGTTTTAATTATATACAAATATTTTTAAAAATGCAACTTAATTCTCAAAAAATGGTAAAATTATTGTAAAGACAAGTAAAATATAAATGTTAAAATAAAAAGTCATAAATATGTCAAAGTTAAAAAGTCATAACTTTGATAATATTTATGGCTTTTGATATACTTATAT
>CALVSV010000137.1 GCA_944359595.1 uncultured Bacilli bacterium | reverse complement strand
ATGGTCTATGAAGGTATTACTGTGGAAATGAGTGCTGTACCAGTCATCAATCTGAAATCTGACATTCTATACACTAGCGGTAACGGCACTAAAACAAACCCATACATCTTATCTGTTCAGTAAGATTATCTGTTCAATCGAAGAAATCTAGCATAATTGCTAGATTTTATTTTAATTTTGAACAGATAACATTTATAACTTTAATAACTGGCTTAGTAAATCTTGGTCATCGTTCCAATCTTCAAGATGCTCTGTTTTTATATTTGGTGTTGCCTTTTTAATTGCCTCAAATTTAGATTTTTCTATTACTTTGGCGTATTCTTGGGTTGTAGTAATATTGTCATGTCCTAGTAATTCTTGGATATACATAACATTTACACCTTTGTCTAACAAATGTATGGCTCTTGTACGTCTAAATGTATGAGGTGTAACTTTTTTATTAAAATTATGTTCTCTATTTATTTTTTTGAATAAATATCTTATTAATTCATAACTTTTTATTTCAAATAATGATTCTGATGAATTATTTTTTGACATGTATTGATATAATAAATTTTTAGTATTTTCCATAATAGGAACTACTCTTTGTTTATTACCTTTTCCGTTTAAAATAATATTGATCTTTATTTAAATGATTATTTAAATTATTATGAATTTATAAAAATGGAGGATGGTATTTCTTACGTTTATTCGTTTTTAGACGATTGGTTTATAAGAAAATGTGCGTGGGCTTCTAGATCTTCAGTAAAAGAAACTGCAACAAGCATTAAAAAATTTTATCAATGCATGAGTGAAAAAGGATATGTCAAGGTAGAAGATTATAAATCCTTATGTGAAGAAATAAAGGATAATATGGATATGTTTTTGGATTCTGTAGATGCTTATGATGATGATTTATACTATGATATGTTTATGTAATATTTATATCAATAATATAAGTAGAAACAACTATAATTAAGTAAAGTATTATTATAGTTGTTTTTTCTAGCTTTTTTGTCTATTAAGTTATTATTTGTGGAAAAAAAACTAATTTTAGGATATAATTAGATTAAGGGTGATGAAACTTGAAAGATGAAATAATAAAATTTTTGGAAAAAGAAGAAAAAGCATATACATTAGAAGAACTAATTAATGGTTTAGATATATCTAAAAAAGATATTACTAGATTAGAAGATGAATTAAATTCATTAATTCTTAGTGGTGATATATATTTAACTAAAAGAGAAAAATATATGTTATTTAAATATTGTCATTTAAAAAAAGGTGTTATTAATGTTAATAAATCTGGTGATGCATATATATTGTTAGATAACGAGAAAATAATTATTCCTAATAATTATTTAAACGGTGCGATAAATAAAGATTATGTTAATTTTGAAATAGATGACAGCAAAAACCCAATTGAGGGTAAAGTAATAAATATTATTAAAAGAGAATATGAAGAAATTCCAGGTGAAGTAATTAGTGATAATAATAAATTTTATGTAATTCCTAGTAATCCTAAATTAAAGATTAAAATAGAAATACCAACTAAAGATTTAAATGGTGCGGTAGTAGGAACTAAAGTATGCGCTAAAATAAATTATGGTAGTACTAAAAATAAATGTACTGGGAAAATTACAAAGATTGTTGGACATAAGGATGATCCTGGTATAGACATAAAACTTATTGCGCTAGAACATAATATACCAATTGATTTTAATGAAAAAACTATTGCTGAACTAGACAATATACCAAATGAAGTATTAAAAGAAGAATATAATAATAAGAAGAATTTAACTAATGAATTAATATTTACTATAGATGGAGATGATACAAAAGATATAGATGATGCGATAAGTTTAAAGAAAAATGATGATGGCACATATAATTTAAAAGTATGTATAGCTAATGTTAGTTATTATGTAGAAAAGAACAGTTGTTTAGATAAGGAAGCACTAGAAAGAGGTAATAGTGTATATCTTGCCAATACGGTAATACCAATGTTACCACATTATTTATCTAATGGTATATGTTCTTTAAATCCTAATGTAGATAGACTGGCGTTATGTTGTGATATGCAAATAGATAAAAATGGTAATATTTTTGAAGAAGATATATATGAATGTATAATAAGATCTAAAAAGCAGATGACATATAAATGTGTTAATAAAATATTAGAGGAAAATATAATTCCAGAAGGTTATGAAGAATTTGCTGATAATTTATATTTAATGAAAGAATTGTCTGATATCTTAAGAGAAAATAAACATAGAAGAGGATATATTGACTTTGATCAAGATGAGGCAAAGGTAATAATAGATGATACAGGTAAATGTATAGATGTAGTTTTAAGAGATCGAGGAGCTGGCGAAAAATTAATAGAAGATTTTATGATTGCAGCTAACGAAAGTGTTGCTACTCACTTATATAATATGGATTTACCATGTGTATATAGAGTTCATGAATATCCAGAAAAAGAAAAAATTGATGATTTTTTAAGATATATTAGTTTAATAGGATATCAAGTCCATGGAAAAAAAGGTGATATATCACCAAAAGCAATGCAAAAAATATTAGAGGAATTAAATACTACACCTGTATATCAAATACTGTCTAGTAAGCTATTAAGATGTATGACTAAAGCATATTATTCTAGTACTAATTTAGGACATTATGGAATAGCAAGCAAAAGATATTGTCATTTTACATCTCCAATAAGAAGATATGCTGATCTTTGTGTACATAGAATTATTAGACGTTTTATAATAAATCATGATTATAATAATAAGACAATTAGTGAAATAAACTCTGATTTAGATTATATTTGTAATCATATATCTGAAACTGAACGTATTTCTATTGAAGCAGAAAGAGAAGTAGATAAAATGGAAATGGCTTCTTATATGGAAGATCATATAGGAGACATTTATACTGGTACAATTGTATCTATGGCTTCATATGGGTTATATGTTTCGTTACCAAATAAGATAGAAGGATTAGTACATATTTCAGAAATAGGGGATAGTTATTATGAATATAATGAAATTAATGAAGTTATGTGTGATAGAAATGGTAAAATAGTATATAGATTGGGTGATGAAGTAGAAGTAGAAGTAATTTCAGCCTCAAAAGAAGAAAGAACTATAGATTTTAAAATATATAATAATGGTGACAACGATAGGTGATATAATGGAAATATTAAATAAAAAAGCTAAATTTAATTATTTTATAGAAGATGAAATAGAGTGCGGTATAGTTCTTACTGGTACAGAAATTAAATCAATAAGAAGTGGAAAAGCCAATATAAAAGATAGTTATGCTGTAATAAAAAATAATGAAGTATTTATATTAAACATGCACATATCTAAATATGATGAGGGTAATATATTTAATCATGATGAAAATAAAACAAGAAAACTATTATTACATAAAAACGAAATAAAAAAATTAAAAAATAAAATTGAATTAAATGGGTATACATTAGTACCTATAAAAATTTATTTTAAAAATAATAAAGCTAAAATATTATTAGGTGTTGGAAAAGGAAAGAAATTATACGACAAAAGAGAAGATATAAAGAAAAAAGATCAATTAAGAGAACTTCAACATAATATGAAATATAAATAAAAAATTAGAAATGATTTTCTAATTTTTTATTTAGCTTCAGCATATACATCTTCATTAAAATAATGTTCTATATTTCCCTTTTCTTTTAATTGAGCAGTGGTAATCATAAAATAATCAGTTAATAACATATCCTCACCACTACTAGTTACTGGATCATCAAATGTAAGATCTAAATGTTTCCATTCATCGCCAATTTTTACTAAGTTCCAAACATGATTAGTTGATGATATTTTATAATTTTCAATTCCCATAGTATCTAAAAATATTGCCATAGAATCAGCATATCCACTACATATTGCATAACCTTCTATAAGCGCACCATAAGCTGTATTTGATTTATATTTAGTAATGCCACCAATTTTTTCATCATCATATTTTGTATTGTTAATAATGTAATCATGAATAGTTTTAATTTTTTCTTCACTACTCATTTCATCTGTTATATTTTCACTAATAATTGTATCAACTCTATCGTTAATAACACTTATAGTGTCATCATCATATAATTTATGAACTAATATAGTTATTTCTCCATTAGAACTATATGTTGTTTCTAATGTTTTAAAAGAATTAAACGGATTTACAAAGTTATTAATATTTGATAACTCTTCTTCATCATTAGTAATCTCTGTAACATCTTCTATACAATTTTCATAAGTTGACGGACAATAAAACGTAAATTCATTAAATCCATTGTTTAATATAGTATAAATAATATTTTTAATATCATTTGTATTATTAGGTATAAAGTTATCAACATTTTTTACATAACTATATGTTGTGTCATTTTTTTTATATTCATTACTTTCTGGTATATTTATTTTATTTACTATATTTTTATCTTTTTGTTCATTTATAAAATTACTTAAAAAATTAGATATATCTTCTCTCATAAAAAATATAGCTGCAACTATTGCAAGCGCTAAAATGACTTGTACACTTTTTTTCATTAAATCACACACCATCCTCTAATTAAGTTAATTTTAACATATTATACTTAAAAAAAAAAGAAGTAAAACCAAATTACTTCATATTATTAACAAATTTAGTTAAACGTGATTTTTGTCTTGCAACATAATTTTTATGAACAATACCTTTAGAACAAGCTTTATCAATTCTTTGAATAGCTATGTTTAAAAGTTCTTGTGCTTTTTCTTTATCAGTTTCTTTTAATACATTTTTAATAGCAGTTCTCATGCTAGATCTTAAATCATTATTACTTACTTTTTTCTTAGCAATAACTTTAACACGTTTTTTAGCGCTTTTAATGTTTGGCATTATAATACCTCCTTTTCAAATGTCAATATAAATTTTAACAAAAATTTTATTAAAATGCAATAATTTCAAGCAAATTATAACTTAAAGTCATTAGTTATATCATCATTCATATCCTTACCATCAAAATAATTTTTTAATTTGTAATGTGAAATTTTAGCTATTATATTTGATGGAAATGATCTTACTAATGTATTATATTTTGAAATAATTGAATTATAGTACTTTTGTAAAGCATCTAAATCAACTTCTATATTCCTTAATTTTTCATCTATTTCTTTAAATGTATCACTTTTTAATAATTTTTCATTATCATTTTTAACTTTATCAAATTCTATCATAGTTTCAGCTAATTTTCTATTTAATTCAAAACTTGATAGTTTTCTAGATCTTAATTTTATAATATCAGGGAATATATCTCCTTCTATATCTAATGTACCACGAATTACATTTATAGCCTTACCAAGCAAATCAAATTTCTCTCTTATATTATTGTCTATCTTACTTTCACTTTCATTTATTCTAATAATGTATTCTTGATACTTGTTATACATTATTACATAATAAACAGATAATAATCCAATAATAATAACAAGTAATAAAACAATAAATAATACTAATATCATAAATAACACCTTCACTTATCTGATAAGATTATATCAAAATAAATAATATATATCAATTATTTTATATAAAAAAACATTTTAGAAATCCACTAAAATGTTTATTATCTATCTAAATTTTTAAATAATATTCCAATATTGATAATTCCGCATATTCCAACTAATATATATATAATTCTAGCCAAAATTTCATCTGATCCCCCAAATAGAGTAGCGACTAGATCAAATTGGAATAGACCTATTAAAAGCCAATTTAATGCACCAATTATAGTTATTACTAGTGCTGTTTTTTGTAAAGTGTTCATAATTTTCCTCCTTTTACTAATATTATTTACCATATAATTAAAATATATACATAATTTTTTTATCGAATAATATAATTTTAGTGAAAGTAATTGAGGTGAAAAAATTGAAAAAAAAGATTATAGTATTCATAATGTTGTTAACACTAATGTTAGTTGGTTGTGGAAAAGTAAGTAAAGATGATGTTATAAAAAATATTTCTGATAAAGTAAATAAAGCAAAATCTTATTATCTTGAAGGAAATATGGACATAATTAATAATGAAGATGTATATTCATATGATGTTAATGTAAGTTATAAAAGTGAAGATTACTATAGAGTAAGTTTAACAAACAAAAGCAATAATCACGAACAAATAATACTTAAAAATGAAGATGGAGTGTATGTTCTAACACCTAGCCTAAACAAAAGTTTTAAATTTCAAAGTGAATGGCCATACAATAATTCACAAGTATATCTGTTGCAATCTTTGATTAATGATATAGAAAATGATAAAGATTTAAAATTTGAAGAAAAAGATAACACATATGTATTAGAAACCAAAGTAAACTATCCTAACAATAATAACTTAGAATCACAAAAAATATATATAAATAGCGATATGGAATTTAGTGAAGTTCATGTATTAGATAATGCTGGTACACCACAAATAAAAATGTCATTTACTAAAATAGACATGAAACCATCATTTAATAAAAATCATTTTGATACAGAAGAAAATTTAAAATCGAGTGCTGAAAACACAGAAACTATTAGTACAGTTTCTAAAATAGATAATACAATTTATCCAATGTATTTACCCGATGAAACATATTTAGAAAACGAAAGCACAATAAAAAAAGATGATGGAGAAAGAATTATTTTAACATTTGCAGGTGAAAATCCATTTATGATTGTTGAAGAAACTGTTTCTGTTGATGATGAGTTTGAAGTAATACCTACTATTGGAGAACCGGAAATTTTAACAGATACTGTAGCAGCAATTTCTGATAATTCAATATCATGGATAAGTAATGGTATAGAATATTATATTTCTAGCGAAGAATTGAACTCTAATGAATTGTTATCTATAGCTAAATCACTTACTGTTTCTGCATTAGAAAAATAAATCTGAAATACGATTTATTTTTTGTCTTCTTTTGTAGAACATAATGAAATAATATTAATTATATGATATTATTTGGTTGGTGATACAATGAATACATGTTATTTAGATATTATTTTTAATAATTTAATGGAAGATATTGATGAAGTACAAATTAGGGCACTTATAAATTTAAATAAGAACCAATAAACGTATTGTGCATATAATATACTATAAAAATTCAAAAATATTATTGCATAATACGTTTTAATTTGCTATAATTATATATGTCTCGTGGGACTGTAGCCAAGTGGTAAGGCACGGGTCTGCAACACCTTGATCGTCGGTTCAAATCCGTCCGGTCCCTCCATAAGGAAATACGCTCGAACTTTTAAAGTTAGGGCTTAAATATATAAGTATCAATTTCTAAAAGAAGTTGGTACTTTTTTAGTGTTTAAGATTTGAAAGGATGGGTTTTATGATTAGCATTACTATAAAAGAATTAGAAATTGAAAATGATTTAAAAAGAAAGATTGAATTTATATGTGATTTTTGTAATACCAAACCTACTATTATAAATGGTAATATTAGAAATATTGATAAATCAAATTTAAGTTATATAGAACCTCATAGAATAATAATTAAAGGTATTACATTTCTTGCATTTAACTATTCTAAAACTTTATATGTTGGTAATCTATCAAATAAACTAGAATTAAAG
>CALVSV010000136.1 GCA_944359595.1 uncultured Bacilli bacterium | reverse complement strand
AAGCAATATTTCAGATGAAGTCACAAGTAATTCGATTGAAACTGATAGTACTGCTACAAAACAAGAAACTATAAATAACGATATTGATGCGGAGTTCAAGTCTGCTATGGATAGTTATGAAGCATTTTTTGATGAATATGTTGCGTTTATGAAGAAATATTCTCAATCAAATGGAACAGATATGAGCTTGCTTAATGATTATACTACATATATGAGTAAGTATGCAGATACAATGACCAAGTTTGAGGCATTGAAAGAAGCCGATTTATCCGTTGCTGAAACAGCTTACTATATTGAAGTTCAAAGCAGAATAACAAAAAAACTTCTTGAAGTGACGCAATAAATTAATACTGGAGGATTGAATAATGAAGAAAATAATAACCACAATAATAGCAATTTCTTTAATGTTATCATTAGCAGCTTGTGGGGGAGAAAATATCAACTCTAATAATACAAAAAACCAAACTGAAACATCTACAGAAAAGAGCAGTTCAAAAGTACTTCCAATAGAAGTCAAGGAATTTGGATATTCTATGGAAGATGAGTATTTATATTATTCTGTAATTTTACATAATCCAAATGAGGATAAAGCTATTGAACTTCCAAGTTTTCGTATTACAGCAAGAGATGCTTCTGGAGCACCATTAGCCACAGAGGAACAAACATTATCTATTATTTATCCTAAACAAGATTTTGTTCATGCTTTCCAAGCTTTTGATGTTGATGAACTTCCTGCAACTGTTGACATTGAAGTTTTAGATGCAGAAGAATACAACATAAAAAAAGTATCGATGCTGGATAATCCCAAATATACTCCACTTAGCATCATAAATGCCGCATTTAGAACGGATAGCATTGTAGGAGAAATTCAAAACGATAATGATTACGACATAGAAAGCGGTGTAGTTACAGTCGTTTTTAGGGATGCTGATGGAAAACTAATCGGTGGCGAATCAACTTATGTTGACTCAATAAAGGCAAATGCAACAACACCATTTGACATATCAATTTATAACAATTTTGCTACAGACAATTACGAAATATATGCAAATATATGGTAATTTAATACTTTATCTGTTATGAGCAAAAAAGAAACAGGCAAGTCAAGGGTAAATACACGAGCTGCGCTCGCCCTTGACAAACCTGTTCTTTTTTGCAGTATGTCAGTTAAGGGGCTTTAAGCCGAAAAACGGACTTAAATCCCCTTTTTTCAAAAAGTGTTCATTTATAGATTTTGTGGAACGATAGAACCCCATTTTTGAGGTTTTTAATATAAAACCATTACATTGTAAGTTTCAGGCTTTGAAAACCGCTAAAACAGGGCGTTTTTCAACTCCTATCGTGTGACATTTTACCCCATAAATGAGAAAAAGCACATCACACTATAAATGTGATATGCTTAACTCTCTGCACCTACTTGACAGACCGTCAATACCTATACTGTTTTATTGAGGACTGTCATTAATTAACTTTTTTATTACTTTCTAATAATATTGTCACTGGTCCGTCATTTATTAAACTAACTTGCATATTACTTCCAAAAATACCAGTTTCCACTTTAATATATTCGTTTAATAATATATTAAACTGTTCATATAATTGTTTTGCTTTATTATATTCCATAGATTCAACAAAGCTCGGTCTATTTCCCTTTTTACAATCTGCATATAGTGTAAATTGAGATATTGACAATATTTTCCCATTTACATCTTTAATATTTAAATTCATTTTCCCTTCGTTATCATCAAAAATTCTTAAATTAAGAATTTTATTTATTAAATATTTTATATCTTCTATTGTATCATCACTATTAAAACCCACAAACAATAAAAGACCATTACCAATATTTCCAGTAATATTACCAGATATCATTACATTAGCCATTTTAACTCTTTGAACAAGCACTCTCATTATTTTATCAACCTATCTACTTTTTTTATAAATGTTAAATTTTCTAAATCTTGAATAAATTTATCAAGAGTTTCCTTATTATTTACTAATACAGTAACTTCATATGTAATAGTAATGCTTCTATTAATTGTATTTATATTATCAATATTTATCCCATTATTAGCTGCCTTTGTAATAATATCTATAAGTGGATTTTTTGAATTATCTGCTTCTATTATTAATTCTGTAGGATATTTTTTTGATATTTCTGTATTCCATGCCACATTTATTAGTCTTTCATCTAAATCAAGAATATTATGACATTTTTTTCTGTGAACAGACACGCCGTTACCTTTTGTAATATACCCTATTATATCATCTCCCATAATGGGCTTACAACAAGAAGCAATGTTAGCTTTTATATCATCAGATCCCTCAATCATAATGTCATTTTTAATACCTAATTCTTTATTTATAAAATTATTTTTAGGAATTTCAATATCATTAGTTTTTGGACTATTCATATTTTCCATAGTATGAATAACATGATTAGGAGTATATTTATTAGTTGCAACAGAAATATATATATCGTTTAATTCTTTTTCTTTTAAAGCATCTAACAATTTTTTAATATTATCTTCTTTAATAAATTCATTCCAAGATATTTTCTTTCTCCTAAATTCTTTTTTTAATTCTTCTTCACCTAATTTAATATATTCAATTTTATCTTTTTTAAAGAAATAATTTTTGATTTTAGATTTTGCATGTGATGTTTTTGCCATATTAATCCATTCTTTAGATGGTCCTGTAGAAAGATTACTAGTATTAATTTTTACAATATCATTACTTTTTAGTTTGTAATCTAGTGGGACAATCATATTATTTACCATTGCGCCAACCATTTTTTCTCCAACTTCTGTATGTACTCTATATGCAAAATCTATTGGTGTCGAATCCTTAGGTAATTCTATTACATCTCCTTTTGGTGTAAACACATATATATTAGCTTTTAAGACTTCTTCTGTTACTGTATTTACAAATTCTTCAGCGCTTGTTTTTTCTTCCTGTAATTCAATAATATTTCTAAAAAATTGTAATTTTTGTTCCATAGCGTTTTGCATACTTTTACTAGCTTGAGTATGTTCTTTATATGACCAATGAGAAGCAATACCATATTCTGCGATCTTATCCATATCATATGTCCTTATTTGTATTTCAAATTGATATCCGTCAATCCCAAATACAGTTGTATGTAAACTTTGATACATATTTGTTTTTGGTCTTGAAATATAGTCCTTAAATCTCTTAGGTATTGGTCTATATTTTGAATGAATTAATCCTAGAACCATATAACAATCTTGTTCTGTATCTACTAAAACTCTTAGCGCCAACAAATCAAATAACTCATTAAAAGTTTTCCCTTTATTCATTTTATTATATATGCTATAAATTGATTTTGCTCTTCCCTTTATTTCGTGTCTTATACCATGTTCTTTTAACATTTCTGATACTTCGTTCATCATATCTTGAACATTTTTTTCTCTTTCAAGCTTCGTTTGATTTAGTTTTTCAACTATACTATAAAATGCATCTGGTTTTAAATATCTTAGACTTAAATCTTCTAGTTCACTTTTTATTTTATGAATACCTAATCTATGAGCAATAGGTGTTAATATTTCTAAAGTTTCTTTTGCGTTTTTTTTTTTTTTTTCTTCAGATAATGCCCATAATGTACGCATATTATGTAATCTATCGGCTAACTTTAAAATAATTACACGAACATCTTCAGATAATCCAACAAATATTTTTCTATGATATGCAATTGTTGCTTCATTATCTGTAGAAAAATTAATTTTATTAATTTTAGTTACACCATCTACAAGTATGGCAATAGTTTTTCCAAATTCTTTTTCTATATCATCTAAAGTTAAAGATGTATCTTCAACTGTATCATGTAATAAAGCTGCGCAAATTGTCTCATAATCAGCATATATTCCTGTGAGAATCATCGCAACGTTTAAAGGATGTTGAATATAAGGTTCACCACTTTTTCGAATCGCACCTAAATGGAAACTGCTAGCAGTTTCATAAGACTTCTTAATAAGTTCTAATTCATTTTCATCTTTTATGTATTTTTTTACAGAATCATATAATTCTTCAAATTTAGTAATTCCTATTTTGCTCATATCAACACTCCCTTATATAACTATATTTTATATAAATTTTCTTTTATATTTCTACTAATAATAAATCCATCTGCATTTATTATATCATCAACCATATCACAAATTTGAGTATCCTTACTCCATTTTAAATCTAAATAATTAAAAATATCTTTAGTTGTAATACATTTATATCCTTCGTTGTGTAACATTACCATTTTAGCATTTAATGCTGGTAATAATTCATTATATAATCTTTTCATAAAAAACTCTCTTTCTAGATTTATTATATATTATTTAATATATTTTTTAAATAATATATAATAAAAATCACTAATTTGTGATTTTTATTTAATTACATTTATTTCCTAAAGATTCATACATATCTTTTAATGTCTTTAAATTAACACTATCATTAACAATAATATTTTCGTTTGCAGGATCTACCTCCATTAATTTTTTCAAATCTACTTTTTCATAATTTATTTTAGTTTTACTAATCAATTTATTATTTTCTAATGTAATATTATATTCATAGTTATTTATATCTTTATATATAGAATATGTTTTTTCAATATCTTCTTTTGTTGAGTTTAAATACTCCGTATCATTTGATGTTATAATTTCAGTTGAAATAAGCGTTATTACCTTCCCGTCTTTTGATTTTATTTCATATTCAGTATCTACACTTACATCTTCTTTTATATTTTGTTTACCGCTACATACAGTAGTAATTTCTTCAATACTATTTTCGTTATCATTAGTTTTTTTGTTAAAACATCCAGTAATTAAAAAGCTTATTAAAACAATAAACATCAAATATTTTTTCATAAGTATTCTCCTTTATAAATTAATTTCTACCTAGTCCTACACACTTTAAAACTTCGTTATATTTTTTGCGCGCAATTTTCTCGGTTTTATATTTTCCTTCATCTAATATTTTATTAATAATGTCACTATTTAAAATTTTATAATATTTTTCTTGTATAGTCATTAAAGTTTCCACAACTAAATCTGCGACACTTTTTTTAAATTCGCCATAATTATTATTTTTAAATTTGTTTTCTACATCTTCTATTGATAAGTTACTTAAAGTTGCATATATAACTATTAAGTTTGAAATTCCAGGTTTATTTTCTTTATCGTAATATATTTTGTTTTCACTATCTGTAACTGCACTCATTATTTTTTTTCTAATAGTTTTTTCATCATCTAATAACAATATTACACCCTTATAAGTTTCATCGGATTTACTCATCTTTTTTGTAGGATTTTGTAAATCCATTATTTTTTCACCTGATTTTGGAATTATTGGTTCTGGAACAACAAAAACATCTCCATATTTATTATTAAATCTTCGCGCTATATCACGAGCCAATTCAACATGTTGTTTTTGATCTATACCAACAGGAACATAATTTGCATCATATATAAGTATATCGGCAGCCATCAATATTGGATATGTAAATAATCCTACGCTAATATTTTCATTTTTACTAGCTTTATCTTTATATTGTGTCATTCTACTAGCCTCACCAAAATATGTATTGCATTCTAAAATCCATGAAAGATTTGTATGATATAAATTTTCAGATTGAATATATATTGTATTTTTATTATAATCAACACCACATGCCAAATAAAGTGCAACGTTCTTAATAATTCTTTCTTTTAGCATTTTCGAATCTTGTGGTACTGTTATAGCATGTAAATCTGGAACAAATAAAAACGAATCATATTTATCTTGCATTTCAATTATTTGTTTAATGGCTCCTACATAACTACCTAAAGTTAATTCTCCACTAGGCTTTAAACCTGTTAATATCCTTTTCATAATGTATTTCCTTTCTTTAAATATTATATAATATTATACACAAAATATAGAAAATATACAACGTTCTAAATAATAAAATGTATAAGATTGTTATCTTATACATTAACTAAATAAAGATTATCAATTTAATAAAAACATTTCAATAAATTTTTATTTGTTGTCATTTTCATCATCATATTCTTGTAGAAAGTCGTCTAATTTTTTGTCAAATATTAACGATAGTTTATACAACATGTTTAATGAGCAAGTTTTATTTTGATCATTAGGTGATTCTATCCTTTTAAAATACTCTGGTGTAACATCAACAAGCTCAGATACCTTTAATATTGACATACCACTTTCTTTTCTAAATCTTTTAATGTTTTTACATATAATTGATTTAAAATCTTTATCATAATTTTCATATTTTCCCATAATACTGCACCACCATTTTTATTATTGCATAAAAGAGAAATTATATAAGCAACCTTTTTGTCCTTGCTGCTAATTTTGACTTTTTTCTTATTTTTGATAAAATTAATATGGGATGTGAAATTATGGTTTATTTAGATTATTCTGCAACTACTCCAGTTTTAGATAGTGTTTTAAATAGTTATATTGAAGCTTCTAAAATATATATTGGAAATGCTAATTCAATACATAAATTAGGCGGTTATTCTAGATCTATTATTGATGAAGCTACCGAACAAATTAAAAATATTTTAAATATTCATGATTATGATGTTATTTATACAAGTGGCGCAACTGAATCTAATAATACAATAATAAAATCTGTTTGTTATACATATAAAAATCGTGGAAAAAGAATCTTGACTACTAATTTGGAACATTCATCAATTATAGAAGTGTTGGAGTTTATGAAAAAGCAAGGATTTATTATCGATATAGTTAAAACAGATGAAAATGGAATAATAGATTTAGATGATTTAAAAAATAAAATATATGACGATACAATATTAGTTAGTGTATGTAGCGTAAATAGTGAAACTGGGTTATTGCAACCAATAGAGGAAATATCAAAAATAGTTAAAAATTATAATAAATGTTTTTTTCATGTGGATATGACACAAAGTATAGGTAAAGTTAAAATCAACTTTAGTAATATTGATTTTGTTAGTCTTTCAGCTCATAAATTTTATGGTGTTAAAGGTATTGGCTGTCTAATTAAGAAGAAAAAAATTGTAATAGAACCATTAATTCATGGTGGTAAAAGTACTACTAAATATAGAAGTGGGACACCGCCTCTTCCATTAATCATTGCTTTATCTAAGGCGCTGAGGCTTGCATATGAAGACGTAGATAAAAATTATAACTATATATTAAATTTAAATGAAATTATAAAAGAAAAACTGTCAAAATATGATAATGTATTTATTAATAGTAACAATAAATGTATTCCACATATTTTAAATATTAGTATTTTAAATACAAAACCAGAAACCGTTGTACATGCGTTAGAACAATATGATATATATATTTCAACAAAAAGTGCATGCTCTAGTGTAAACAAGGAAAGTCAAGCAGTTTATGAATTAACTAAAGATAGAAAAAAAGCTATGTCAAGTTTAAGAATTAGTATCTCTCATCTAACTACATTTGAAGACATAAACTATTTTTTGAAAACCTTTGATTATATAATTAAGAATTTAACTAAATAAAAAGAACATGAAGTTCTTTTTATTCTGCAGATCTTAATTCAAAAATTGCATCTCTTAATTCTGTTGCACGTTCAAAATCCAATATTTTAGCTGCTTCTTTCATTTCTTGTTCTAATTCATCTATCATTTTTTCTTTTTCTTGTTTACTTAATTTTTCCATAGGCACTTCACCACTATTATCATCATTTGTTATTACTTCGTTGATTTTTTTAATTATAGTTTTTGGAATTATATTGTGTTCTTTATTATATTCAATTTGTATTTTACGTCTTCTTTCTGTTTCTTTTATGGCGTATTCCATAGCGCTACTCATTGAATCTGCATACATAATAACATGGCCATTTGCGTTTCTGGCACATCTACCTATAATTTGTATTAAACTTCTTTCACTACGTAAAAATCCTTGTTTGTCAGCATCTAATATAGCTATTAAACTAACTTCAGGTATATCTAAACCTTCTCTTAACAAATTAATTCCAACTATAACATCATATTTACCACTTCTTAAATCTTGTATTAGACGCATACGTTGTAAAGTTTTAACCTCGCTATGTAAATATGCAACTTTAATACCTATGTCTTTTAAATAATTTGTAAGTTCTTCGGACATTCTAATAGTTAATGTAGTAACTAGTACCCTTTCATCTTTATTGATTCTATCTTTTATTTCCGATACAAGGTCATCTATTTGTCCAGTAGTTTTTCTAACATCAATAGTCGGATCCAACAAACCTGTAGGTCTAATTATTTGTTCAACGTATTCATTGTTCGTTTTACTTAATTCATAATCGCCAGGTGTTGCAGAAACATATATTACTTGATTTATTTTACTTTCAAATTCATCAAATTTTAACGGTCTATTATCAAGTGCACTAGGTAATCTAAATCCATAATCTACTAAAGTTTGTTTCCTAGCTCTATCTCCATTATACATCCCTCTTACTTGAGGTAAAGTAACATGTGATTCATCTACTATTAATAAAAAATCGTCTGGAAAAAAATCCATTAATGTACATGGTGTTTCCCCTTCTTCTCTTAAAGCTAAATGCCTAGAGTAATTTTCTACTCCATGACAAAATCCTGTTTCCAAAAGCATTTCCATATCATAATTAGTTCTTTGCTCGATTCTCTCAGCTTCTAAATATTTATTATTATCCTTAAAATATTTTATTCTTTCAGTTAACTCATCTTTAATTCTTTTGACAGCCATTTTTAAAGTGTTTTCATTAGTGACAAAATGACTTGCCGGAAATATAGTTATACTTTTTTTATTAGCTTCTATTTTACCTGTCAAGGGATCAAATATCGAGATTCTATCCACTATATCTCCAAACAATTCAATCTTAATTCCTTTAGATTTTTCACTTTTTGGAATTAGTTCAATAGTATCACCTTTGCACCTAAAAGTCCCCCTTTTTAAATCATATTCACTTCTCTCATACAAAATATCAACTAACTTCTTTAATATAGCATCTTTATCTATCTCTTGATTTAAACTTATATTAATGATTTTATTTTTATATTCATCTACCTCACCAATACCATATATACATGACACTGATGCAACTACTATCACGTCTCTATCATTAATCAGTGTAGATGTAGCATAATGTCGCAATTCATCGATTTCATCATTGATAGATGAATCTTTTTCAATGTATGTATCAGTAGATGGAACATATGCTTCTGGTTGATAATAATCATAATATGAAACAAAATATGATACCTTATTGTTTGGAAATAGTTCTTTCATTTCACTATACAATTGTCCAGCCAAAGTTTTATTGTGTGCAAGAATAAGTGTTGGTTTATTTACACTTTTTATTACATTTGCCATCGTAAATGTTTTACCTGTACCTGTCGCACCTAATAATACTTGAGTTTTTTCACCATTCTTAATACCGTTTACCAATTTTTCAATAGCTTGTGGTTGATCTCCACTCGGTCTATATTTTGAAACAAGTTCAAACATAATATCACCTTCGTTCTAAATTTGTCGTTTGCCTATTTATTTTACCATCTTTATTGAATTAAAACAACATTAATATAACTTTTTAATGTATACAAAATCTTTACAATTTTTATCATATATATAATCTTTATTTATTAATTTTACTTTTTTATTTTTGTAACTAGAACTATAATCTTTATTTCTAGTTTCTATTATTCCATCAACACTTCTTTTAAAATTATTAGGTATTTCGTTGTTTACAACTTTAAATATTTTATCATAATTAGAATTAGTGACAATAATGTTACTATCATTTAAATCATCTAATGCATCATATATATCTTTTTCAGATACTTTAATATTTTCTTCTAGTGGATTTATTTCAATGTATATATTACTAGTATCATTAATATTAATTTTCTTTCTAATAAGTGATGGATTAATTCTATAATGATCATAAATTTCATATTTTCCCTTATATGTACTTAATATTATTTTATATTTATCCAATTTAAACAAATAATTTTCTATATTCATACCTATATATTTTATTTGATAATTATTTAAATTGTTTTCACATAATATTTCATATATTTTTTGTAATTCATCATATTTATTATTATTTATAATGGGTATACAAAATTTTTTAAAAATAATCCACTTGTTTTTTTCGTCAATATTTTCAATTAATTTATATAAAAACGTATATTTATTCTTAATAAATAATTCAAAGTCTTTATAATAATATAATGTGTTTTTAATTAATATTAATTCGTTATAATCATTACTTTTTTCTAATATTTCGTTAAAATAATCTAATATTATTTTTTTGTCACCCGTAATTTTTATATATGTTATTAAAAACATACATAAATTTGTATAATAATTTAATATTAAATCTATGTTATTTCTAATAATATTTATATGATTTATATTTTTTTCATTTAAAATATCTGAAAAGTATGTATCTATTAAATTGGGATGTAAGTATCTAGGTATTAATATTAATTGTGTTTCTATATCTTCTTTACTAATTTCTTTAACTATAATACTATTAGAATTATATATTTTTTGTAACCATTTACTAACCATAATTTACACATCCTTTATTTTATTATATCATTTATTATAATAAATTATTGGAAAATATTGATTATTAATAATAATATATAATAAAATATTTATAGATGGAGGCTAAAATTATGAATTATAAAATAGAAATAAATACTCAAAGTAGCATAAAGTTAATTGGTAATAAAACAATATATTTTGATCCGTATAAAATATTAAATAAAATGAGTGATGCAGATTTAATCTTTATTACTCATAATCATTATGATCACTACGATATAATGTCTTTAAAAAATATTATAAATAATAACACAAAATTAATAGTACCAAATAATATGGTAAACCAAGTGATTCAAGATAATATAATTGATGAAAATAAAATTATAACTGTGTTACCAAATAACATATACAATATAGATGATATTGCAATAAAAACTATTCCTAGTTATAATGTAAAAACTAGTTATCATCAAAAAAATAATAATTGGGTTGGTTATATTATAACAATTGATAACATATCGTATTATATTGCTGGTGATACCGATATAACAGAAGAAAATAAAAGTGTTAAAGCAAATATTATATTTATACCTATTGGTGGAACTTATACAATGGATATTCATGATGCTTATAAACTTACAAAATGTATTAATCCGGATAGGGTAATACCTACGCATTATGGTAGTATAGTTGGTAATATAAGTGATGGCTTTAAATTTAAAGAATTAGTAAAAGATGAATATAAATGTGAATTATATATAAAATAAAGTTATCAAGTTCGATAACTTTATTTTTCTGGAAATAAAAGTTTATAGTACTTCCAACTTAATACTCTAAATACAGCTAAATTTAATTTATCTTCACTTAATGTATTATTATCAATTGCATTTTTTATATCATTAAAAGCATCTTCGTAGTTTGTTACTATAAGTAGATCATTTCCTGCATCTATAGCTTTTGAATAAACATTTTGATAATTACCATTTGTTATAGCGGTCATATCCATATCATCACTTATAATTACGCCGTCAAAATGTAACTCATTTCTAAGCAAGTCATGCACTTTTTTTGAAAGTGTTGCAGGTATATCTGCTTCGATATTTGTAACAATATTATGACTTACTAAAACAGCTTCTGCCATTGCTTCAATACCGGCTTTAAAAGGTGGTATATCATTTTTAATTATATCATCATATGGTCTTGAGTCTATTACATTACCAGTATGTGTATCTGCATTATTTCCATATCCAGGAAAATGTTTTAAAACATATGATACATCTTCACCTTTACTTGCATTAATTACTGTTTCAACATATTCACTTGTTAATTCTGTATTTTGTCCAAAAGATCTTTTATACATATAATCAGTTGGGGTAGTAGATACGTCAGCAACAGGCGCTAAGTTAACATTAATCCCTAAAGAACTTAAAAATTTACTCTTTTCAATTGTATCGTCTTTAATTAAATCAAATCCGCCTTGCTTATATAGTGTTTGAGATGATGAAAATGGATAATCTATTAATTTAGAATTAGAACTAACTCTAACTACTTCGCCACCTTCTTCGTCAGTAGCTATTAAAAGCGGTATAGAAGAATTGTTTTGAAATTCATTTATTTCGTTTCTTATTTCAGCTCCTGTTTTATCTTTAAAATCTTTTTCAAACATAACAAAACCAGAAATATTATAATTTTTTATTACTGTTGTAGCATCTGTATCTGGAACTCTAACCAATAACAATTGACCGATTTTTTCACTTAATGATAGTGAGTTTAATTTTTCTTGCGCTAAATCATAGAATGCACTAAAAATGCCATTTTGATTTATGTTATCTAAAAATGATGACGTTGTTTTAAGAATAGATATTTTAATCATATCGTTTATATCTGTTTTAGATAATGACCCTTTATAAATTATTTCTACATTATCTCTTTTTTTTATTTCTATCTTTGTATTATTGTTAAATTGATATTTAATGTTATCTTTTGTTAAAACTTGTATAATATTATTATCAACTTTTTCTATTGAACCAATTAATTTGTGTTCTTTATTATTTATACTATTTTTTATTATATTTAAACCAATTATAATTATTATTAATATAATAAATAATAATATATATGTTTTTATGTTTTTCATGATTTTCCTCCTCATACATTAAATAATATGAAGCTTTTAATAATAAAATGATAAATAATTGTATTGGTAAATATATATTTTTGTGATATAATTTAATCAGTAATTATATTTAATTACATTATTAGAAATTTACAAAATTTTATAGAAAGAAGGAGAATTTATGGAATTAAAAGGTAGTAAAACAGAAACAAATTTATTAACAGCGTTTGCTGGAGAAAGTCAAGCAAGAAATAAGTATACTTACTTTGAATCTATAGCTAAAAGTGAAGGATATCAACAAATTGGTGCGATTTTTGCTGAAACTGCTAATAACGAAAAAGAACATGCAAAAATGTGGTTAAAATTATTATTTGGAGGAGATATAAAAGATAGTTTAAAAGTTAACACTCAAGAAGCATTAAAAATGGCTGCTGAAGGTGAAAACTATGAATGGACTGAAATGTATAAAGAATTTGCTAAAACTGCTAAAGAAGAAGGTTTTAATCATATAGCATACTTATTTGAAGAAGTAGCAAAAATAGAAAAATCACATGAAGAACGTTATGTGGCTTTATCAGAAAAAGTAAAAAATAACACCGTATTTAAAGATAGCAAAGAACAAATATGGGTATGTAGAAATTGTGGTCATATTTATATTGGAGAAAAAGCTCCAGAAATTTGTCCAGTATGCGCTCATCCAAAGTCATATTTTGAAAGAAAAGCTGAAAATTATTAATATAAAAACAAGACAAAATTTATGTCTTGTTTTAATTATTTGATATTTTAAATACTGATGCAAAAAAGTTCGCTCTTGACATGTTACTACCCGTATAAAAAAATTGTATACTAGTATTTGTAGGTGCTTGTACTAATATTCCGTCACCTATTGTAATATCACTATTTGTTGAATTAGTATTATTTGTAATAGCATATCTATCTTGCGGTATACCGTTAATTATTGGAATTATAGTCCCGCTTTGATTTGTACCAATTCTACCACTTAAATTAAAAGAAATATAATATGTACCAGGAGCTGGCAATGTTATAGTATCACTATTTGAAGTAATTAAAGGTGTACCCCCATTAAATTGTACTAATAATGGTATTGTATTACTTGATGTAATATCTGGAGATTGATTAGTAAATAACGCATAATTATTGTCAAATATTGAACTCGGTCCAGTTGGTCCTGTTGGACCGGGTATAGGATTTGACTTTAATAAATAATATATATTTTTACAACTATCATTTTTATTTAATTTCATTTGTATCACCAATAATAAATTATGTTGCTTTAAAAAAATAGTGATTACGATAATAATTATTTTTTGTAAATCTTCTGACATAAACAAAACCCTTCTTCTATTAACTAGAACAAAAGTTTTGCTTTTTTTGGAATTTATGTATAATAGTATTTGTGTGAAACAAGAATTTGTTTTTGTTTATATATTCTATATATTTCACACTTTTTTGTAAAGTCTAAAAGAGTTTTATACCAATGTTATTAACTTAAGGATGACATAATGTCATTCTTTTTGTTTATTTATATCAAAATTTTATTTTTACTTTTAAATTATGACACTATGAAAACAAGTTTTTAATATTATTTTTTAAGCTTTATTAAAATGTTTTTCTTTGATTTATATGATATCTATTTTTAGAATTAGCATTTCTTTCATTTTTTCTTCCAGGCTTTATTGGAACTATATATTGTATAATAGCTTCCATAAAT
>CALVSV010000135.1 GCA_944359595.1 uncultured Bacilli bacterium | reverse complement strand
AATAAATCTATTAATATATTTAAATATATATATAATATATTACTTACTATAAGTAATATTTATTATATGGATAAAATAGATAAATTTATAAGAAGTAATTCTAAATATGAATTAGCAGATAATATATTATTAAATATAAGAAAAAGTTATCATAAAAGAATAAAAGATAACTATGGTTTAATATATAATATCAAAAATTATTTATTAACTAAAAATCAATTAAAACAAAATATTATGAAAGATAAATCACAAGATAATTGTTTAAAAATATGTATACTTGGTGAACTATATTCATTAATAGAAACTGAAGCAAGTTATAATATTGAAGAATATTTAATAAAAAAACATATAGAAGTAAGAAGATATACTGATCTTACATATCTATTAATAACTAAAAAATTTAATAATAGAAAATTACAAAGAAAAGCAAAAAAATATATAAAGTTTAAACAAGGAGCTGATGGAAGTGATAATATAAGTCATGCACTAGATGTCGCTAATGAACACTTTGATGGAATTATACATATGAAACCATTTAGTTGTTCACCAGAAATAAATTGTATACCTATTTTACAAAAAATAAGTAATGATAAAAATATACCAATTTTATTTTTAACTTTTGATTCACAATACGCTAAAGGAGCAATAGAAACAAGAATTGAAGCATTTATTGATATGTTAACAATGAGAAAGGAAGAAGAAAATGAATAAATATTATATGGGAATTGATATAGGTTCTATTTCTACTAAGGGTGTAATTATTGATAGTAATAATGATATAGTAGCTAGTGAATATTTATGGACAGAAGGAAATCCTATAGAAGCAGTAAAAAAAGTTGTTTCTTCTTTATATAAGCAAGTTGGTGATATTAATGTTGTATCAGTTGGAACTACAGGTTCTGCTAGATATTTAATTGGTAAAATATTAGGCGCTAATACTATAAAAAATGAAATAACTGCACACGCCATAGGAACAATGTCTAAAGTTAGAAATGTTAAAACAATAATAGAAATAGGAGGTCAAGATTCAAAAATCATATTAATAAATAATGGTGTTGTAACAGATTATGCAATGAATACAATATGCGCTGCTGGTACTGGTGCATTTTTATCAAGTCAAGCAAAAAGATTAGGTGTAGATATAAAAGATTTTGGATCTATTTCTAAAAAAAGTACTAATGCACCTAAATTATCAGCTCGCTGTAGTGTATTTGCTGAATCTGATTTAGTTCATAAATTACAGATGGGTTATAAAAAAGAAGATGTTATTAAAGGATTGTGTGATAGTGTAGTATTAAATTATTTGAATAATGTTGGTAAGGGGAAAAAGATATTACCCCCTATTGTATTTCAAGGTGGAGTAAGTAAAAATATAGGTGTTAAAGAATCGTTTGAACACGAATTAGGAGAGAAAGTAATAGTTTTAGATAATGGTCATTTAATGGGCGCTCTAGGTATAGCAATAATAGCTAAAAAAAGTAAAAAAGAAAAAAGATTTGATTTTAATATAAAAGATTATAATTTTATAACTAAAGGATATGAATGTAATGGTTGCGCTAATAATTGTGAAATAGTACGTATATTTAAAGATAATACTATAATTGATACTTATGGTAATAAATGTGAAAAAGGTAAAATAAAATCTTCTGAAAATACAGTAGTTTAATTATATTAATAATAATCCTGCAACAAATGACGCTATCATCGTAATAACTAATACTATCGCAATTATTTTCATGACTTTTTTTTCCATTTATTAGTTCACCTCGCTATAATTATATAATATATTTATTACAAAATCAATGCATAAAAATAAATATAAATCATATATTTAACTGGGTGAAAATATAATGAAACTATTCAAACTAATAAACGATGAAGAGATGAAAAACAAAAAAATATTTATATTTATTACTATATTATTAATATTAGGTTTTATAGCAGGAACTTTATATATTACTATATTATCAGATACAGATAAAAATATATTAAAAGAAGCAATAACAAATTATTTTACTCAAATAAAATCTAGAAAACTCAATAACTTTAATTTATTTATAAATTCGTTAACCTCTAATATAATATATATATTTATAATATGGTTATTAGGAATATCTATAATTGGTTTACCAATAATAATATGTATTATATTCTATAAAAGTTTTGTAATTGGCTTTTCTATAACATCTATAATATATAATTATAAGATAAGTGGTATACCACTATCAATAACTTATTCATTCCCTCAACAATTATTAAATTTAATAATAATTAGTTTTCTATCACTATATTCTATTAAAGTATCTATATCAATAATAAAAATGATAGTATCAAAAAAACAAATTAACTTTAAAAAATTAATAAAAAAACATACAGTTGTATTACTTATATGTATTTTTTTAGCGCTAATATCCAGTCTACTAGAAAGCTATTTATCACCAATATTAACAAATTTATTCTCATCATTAATTAAATGATGTTTTTTTATTATTTTATGGTAAATTTTATAAAAATAATATATAATAAATATGTATGAAGGAGAGGAGTGAGCACTTATGGATAAGAAAAAAGTAGTTGTAGGTATGAGTGGTGGAGTAGATTCATCAGTAAGCGCTATTATACTTAAAAATCAAGGATATGAAGTAATAGGTCTTTTTATGCGAAATTGGGACAGTATGGTAAATAATGATGTATTAGGTAATCCTAATGATATAAATGATATATGTCCACAAGAAAAAGATTATAATGACGCTTTAGAAGTGTGTAAAAAGCTAGATATTCCTCTTCACAGAGTCGATTTTGTAAAAGAATATTGGGATGATGTATTTACTTATTTTTTAAAAGAGTTAGAAAAGGGGAGAACTCCTAATCCGGATATTATGTGTAATAAATATATTAAGTTTTCTAGATTTAAAGAAGAAGCAAAAAAGTTAGGTGCAGATTATATCGCTACAGGACACTATGCTAGAATTAAAAATGGAAGATTATTAAGAGGTGTTGATACTAACAAGGATCAAACATACTTTTTGTCACAATTATCAAATGAACAATTATCGAACGTCTTATTTCCTGTTGGTGATCTAAATAAAAGCGATGTTAGAAAAATAGCTTCAGAATATGATTTAGTAACCGCACATAAAAAAGATTCTACTGGAATATGTTTTATAGGTGAAAGAAATTTTAAAGAATTTCTAAAAAATTATTTACCAAGTAGAGAAGGGGACATAGTTAATATTGAAACTAATGAAATAATAGGTAAAAAAAAAAAAATAAAATATTATACAATAGGTAAAAGAAAAGGAATAGGTACATCAGGTAATCCGGACAAAATGTTTGTCTTTGGTAAAAAAAAAAAAAAAAATATTTT
>CALVSV010000134.1 GCA_944359595.1 uncultured Bacilli bacterium | reverse complement strand
GCAACTTTTGGTACTGTAGATAATCCATCCACCCATTCTACTACCACTATTTCTCCACTTACATATGTTGCATTTGCTGTTCCTATTCCCACATCAAATTGCTTTAGTTCACTATTTATATTTCCTATATATGTTCCTTCTGGTATTACAGTTTGATTAACATATACAAATGGTATTCCTTTACTTGTAAATGTCTCTATCGCTTCTTTGTTTCCTTGATTATTTATGTCTATATAATTATAAGCCAGATTAATCTCTTCAAACATCTCCAACATTTCCTCTACTTGCCCATCATATTCATAGCACGCAAAATTATAATCTTTCAAAGGTGATATATCTGATATTTTATTATGTGACAAATCTAATTTTGATATTCTTTTTAAATCTTTTATTACTGATATATTTTTTATATTATTATTAGATAAGTCAATCACTATCATTCTAAGATTTCCATCTCCACCAGCAAACCAACCATATCCACCTGTTTCATACTTTAATTTCTCTAACCCTTCTATATTCTCTATATTATTATATGATAAATCCAATTCATTTAAATTATCAAGTCCTACTAAAGTATTCACCTTAACATTATTATGTGATAAATTTAAAATATCTAAAGAGCCTATATATTTTAATGGTGAAACATCAGTTATATTGTTATTTGATAAATTTAATCCTGTTATACAATTCAAATATTTTAAACATTGTATATCTTTATCTGTTAATCCTAAATTTGACAAATCTAATTCACAGTAGTCAAACATTCCACCTTCTCTAGATGTTTCTCCACAATTAAAATCATTCATTTCGCCTTTTGTTATATTTCCGTCGCTATTACTGTCTACACCATAAGAAATTAGTTTTTGCTTTAATGTATCTTTAATTTCTAGAATTTCATTTCTTTCATCTGAACTTTTGTATTTTTGAGATATTTTAAAACAAATCATTCCATATTGATCAAATCCTATTTCTTCTAGCACCTTTCTATTTTCTGTTCCTTCTGATACATCGATATAGTTACCCATAAAATCAATTTGTCTAGCTACAATTGGATCAAATTCTTTTAGAGGTGTTATATCTTCTATAAAATTATTAGACAAACTCCTAATTTCCACATTCGTAGAATTTTTCAAAGGTGATATATCTTTGATTCTATTATGTTCAAATCTTATATTACCTAAATTAGCCAAATTTTTTATTGGATTTAAATCAGATATATTATTATGTGCAGCATTCAATTGTTTTAGATTAGTCGCATATTCCATTCCTTGAATGTTTGAAATATTAGAATATGATATATCCATATATTCAATATTCATCATGTCATTTTTTGTTATCTTTTTATCTTCATCTATATCATATTTTTCTAGTAAAACTTTTTTAAAGTTTTCATCTATAATATTTATTTCAGTTTCACTATCTTCTTGTATAGCATTTAACCAATTAATATATATAGTAATGTCAAATGCTATTTTTGATTGATTATAATAATCTAAACTTCTTTGTATTCTAGTGCTACATCCTTGTTCTCCAAACTCATTTGCTCTTATATTAACATTACATCCATCAATTGTAACTTGACTTCTTTCAGATTGAACATTTGGATATGTTGAATAATTATTACCAATTTGCAAAAACACTTCGTCTGAATTATACAAGTTAGAAGCTTCATCTGTCATCTTATTTAATATAATATTTTCTTCTTGCAAATCAATATTTTTAGTTTGTCCACATATAATCACTTTTGCATCATAATTCATAGATCCTCTTATAGTAAATTTATTTTTTACTTTAATATTTCCTACATCATTTAAATATTTTTCTATATCTATATAGCTTAATGCATAATTGTTTAAATCTAATCTTTCTAAATTTCTCAACTCTGATAAAGATGATATATCTTCTATATTTCCACTTATAGTTAATTCCCTTAAGTTTTTATTTGCGAAATCAGATATATTAACATACTCATATTCAAATGTATCACTAAAATTACTATAATATGTATATAATGAAAGTTTCTCGAGATTTGGTATTTCTTTTATTTTTGCTCCATTTTCCACATTAGCTGGATTATAAGAAGAAATATTTATTTCTTTTAAATTTTTTAAAAGTTCTATTCCATCAAAGTCAAATTTTACATCATATCCCCCACCATTTATCATTAATGTTTCTAAGCTATCCATTCCTCTAAAATAGATAATTTGATTAGATTCCCAGTTATTTGGTGATATATTTAATTCTTTTAATTTTTTCAAATTTTGTAAATATTTTGATACATCTCCTAAATCTCCTGAAATATTTAATGTTTCTAAATTAGTCAATTTTCCTAACCACGCCATATCTTGATTATCAAGACTATTCATTAACAATTCTTTTAAATTTATTAAATCTCCTAATTTATCAATATTTTTTAAATTATAAGCAGATAATAATTGTAATTTTTCTAGATTAGTGATATTTACTATTTCAGCACAATCAATTTTTTTGTCATAACTTCCTGATAAACTTAATGCTTTTAAATTTTTTAAACTTGCAAGCTCATTTATATTTTGTATGTCTGAACTACTTATTGATAAATCCTCTAGGTTTCCTAAATGATTAAATTCTATACAATCTATTACATCAAATTCATTTTTTTCATTATTTATATACGACATTATTGAAATATTTAATTTTTTTAATTGTTTTAAACTTTGTAATACTTGTATATTATCTAGTTTTGAAGCATAAAAATATATTTCTTCTAAATTATCGAGATTTTCTAAAAAAGAACAATCAATTACAGTATTAGAGCCATCATATGCAACACTAAAACTAATTTTCTTTAAATTAGTAAGTTTTGATAGTTGGTCTAAGTTGTCCCATTTTTTTTTTTTTTTTATTTCAAAACTCTCTAATTTGTTAAAATTAAGTAAATCTGCAAAATCTAAGATTTTTTGTTCCTGATTATAATCATATATACTTAACTGTTTTAAATTAATCGCATCTTGTAAGTCTTGTAAATAATTAATATTATTTATTGTAATATTTGATAATGACAACATTTCCAATTTTGAAATTTCTTTATCTTGGTTTCTATCTAAATATAAATAACTATCATTTACTAATTCTTGCTTAAATTCTTGATTTTTAAATTGTATTATCTCACTTGTATCATCTACATTTATATAAACTCCCTTTGATATCAATTCATTATATATTTCAAAATTTTTATTTATAGATAAATCTATCTTTGTCCCTTCTATATTTATTGATATTAATCCATCTAATTCATTAAATATTGTCATATCATCAACATTAGTATTAATTAAACTTATCCATGTTAGTTTTTCTAGATTTTTTAAAACACTAATATCACTTACAGATGTATTATCTAAATTTAACCCATTTAGGTTAGTAAAATTTTCTATTCCAATTATACTTGTTACTTCACAATCAGTTATTCCAATATAGGTTACTCTACTTGCCTCATATTTACTTATTTCACTATCACCATTATAATCACAAAAAGCAGCTAATTTTTCTTTAAACAATTCATCTACTATTTCTATGTTCGAACTATTATCTGTAAAATAAAAACTACTTATTTTTTCATTTAATTTATTAATTAGTTCAATATTTTCATCTAAATTTAAATCAATATTATTTTCTGAAACATCTAGATATTGAAGCTGTGGCAAATTAATAAACACTTCTATATTATCTATTTCATTTCTATATAGATTAATACTCTCTATTTTAGGTAACTGTGTAAAAACTGTTACATCGCTTATATTATTATTATAAGCACTTAAACTTATCAAATTTATCGCATATCTTAATGGTTGAATATCACTTATATTTTTATCACTAATATTCAATTCGGTTATTGATTCCATTTCTTCTTTTGAAATATTTTTATCATTATCTGTATCAAATCCATTTTCTATTAAAGCATTTTTTAGTTTTTCGTCTTCAAAAACTATATTATTGTTTTCGTCAATTAGTTCTTCATCTCTATCACTATTTTCATTTGATGCCATAGCTACAGGTGTTAACATTTGGAACAATAAAATTATTATTAATATAGCACTTATTAATTTCTTTTTATTACTCATATTTTTCCCCTTTCAATACTTATTTTCCTCATTTGCAATTATTTTTCGTTTTTAATTTGCACCTCCTTCATTATTTATTTTTCTTTCTATACTGCTTTCTTTTATGTTGTTCTCATCATTATTTTTTAGATTCTTAGTATTTTCAAACAGTATTTTTTGCCCTAGTAGTCTTATATTATAATCATAATATTTTCCTACAACTATATTTTCAAATTTTGTATTTGAGAAATATACATTCATCTTTCTATTTTCTGATATATTTCTACTGTCTCCTGATTCTATCTCAAAATAGTATTCTTTACTTGTGTCTATTCCTTCTATATATCTATCAAAGTAGTATGTGTTTGTTCCTGTTGCTGTTACAAATACTTCCATATCTATTGTTCCATCTGTACTTTTGAATCTCATCTTTGGTGCTACTTCTGGTACTGTAG
>CALVSV010000133.1 GCA_944359595.1 uncultured Bacilli bacterium | reverse complement strand
CAATTTACGTGTCCGAACACTACAAAAACATATGGAGGAGAATATGACTTAAAGATTGGATTACTAACAGCGGACGAGGCAGCATTTGCCGGAGGAAAATATCTTACTTCTAACGGAGACTACTATTTACAAAAAGGAGACAGGTATTGGCTTGGGGCGCCTGGTAACTTCGATGGTTATAATGCTTATGAGTTCTATGTCTTTTACAATGGTTATTTGCACTACATTCATCTCAGTAGTAGTAGCGGCGTTGTGCCAGTTATAAATCTGAGATCTGATGTACTGTATTCATCTGGTGATGGTACTAAAACAAACCCATACATCGTGAATCTTGATAGTAGATAGTGTTAATCTAGTGTGTTAATACAACACACTAGATTTTATATATTTGACATATCATTATAAATATTATATAATTTAGCTAGAAAAACGGAACAGAGGGGGGGATTTACCATGGAAGGTAAATTAGTTATTGGATACAATGAAGAATTTGGTGGAGATGAAGTATTTCAATCAATAGATCCATATGGATATGAAATACGCTTTAATACTAAGTTAGATAAAGACTTTAATTCGATTATTAATAAGTCATCTGATTTTAATGTAGATACATATATCGAAATTAATGAAAATGATAAAGAAGCAATAAAATTTTTAAACGATTTTAAAAAAGATAAAAATAAATATATTAGAAATGCAGAATATGTATATTTTGATTTTAGTGTAAAAGAGATTGCTGAATATATTAAAAATAATCCTATATTAAATAATAAGAAGATATTATTTTATGATAATTTAGAAAAGAATAGTAATTTACTCGATAAAATATTAGATAATTTTGATTGTACCTCTAATTTATATTTTGATATAAATGGTAATACCACATTGATAGATTTTAATGAGTATAGAAATACTATTTATAAATTAAGAAGTATAGCGAATGTTGTAGAAAAATTTAAGTTTTCACCATTAGAAAAAATAATGTATGTATATGATATTGTAAGAAATAAAGTTTATTCAGAAGTTGATAATAAAGAAAAAAAATATATATCTAGAAATTTATCTAGCGCTATATTAGGTGAAAAAATAGTGTGTGTTGGATATGCTGAAATATTTAAAGCAATATTAAGAATGCTGGGAATAGATTGTAAAACTACACAATTGATGAACAAAGAAAATGATTCTGGGCATATGAGAAACGAAATATATATTAAAGATGATAAATATGACGTTGATGGTGTGTATTATTTTGATCTGACATTCGATAGCAAACGTAACAATAACGATAATTCTTATCTTTATTCGTATAAATTTTTTGGTAATACTTATAATGAAATTAGAAAATATGATGGTTCTTTAATTAATCAAGATGTTAAATGTTTTGACACTATTAAAGATTTAGAAAAAATGCTTGAAGAAAAAGATGTTGCAGATTTACCAGAAGATATGATTAAAACTATAAATCATATGTCACTAGCAATTAATAAAAAAATATTGATTAATGATCCAATACTACAAGAATATATACCAGATTCATATAAACAAGATAAGCAAGTTATTTTAAATGAAGTTAGGAATTTATTTAAATATTATAATAAAAAGTTATATGCAGATACTTTATTGAAAGTATTGTATAACGTTAGAAAAAATCAATATTATAATGATCCAGAAAAATATCCATTTAAAATAAATGATTTATATAAAATAACAATATTATCTAATTGGAAATTTAAATTGAATGATATGGATATTGTGAATCTATTATTTAGTGATGATGATAAAGAAAAAGAAAATATGCATTTTAATAAGATGATAGAATTTTCAAGAAAAGAAGAGTTACTAAAAAAAATAAACCAAATAGAACTTGTAACAACACTTAGAAAAGTATATGTAAAAAAGTATAGTGATAGTAAAAAAATAGTATAAATTATATACTATTTTTTTTTATTATGATATAATTTTGTTATGGTATGTTAGGAGAATATTCTATGGCAAAAAAAAATACAGAGGAAAAAATCGAAATAATTGATTTTAATGAAGATGTTCCTGAAGAATCCAAAAAAAATGCGGATAAGAAAAAAAACTATAAAAAGTCTATTATATTTATATTGGTTGGTATAATTGTTATAGTTGCTGCCTTATTTGTTACAGATCATTTTATAGATAAAGACAAAAATAAAGATACGAAGAAAGAAACAATAGAGGTTACTAGTAGTGTAGATTTTAATAAAGAATTAAATAATATTATTAATGTAAATAATTATACATATACTAATGATATAACAGTTTATACTATTAAAGATAGTAATGCAATATATAAAATTAATACTACTATATTATATAATGATAATAAATATAAGATTAATAAAATACAGACTGTACAAAATATAGAATATGAGAATACTAATTTTTATACTAAAAACGACATAGAATATTTTGAATATATTAATGATATGACTAGTAATACATATATTAGAAATAATATAGATGAAGTTAACTATAATAGTAGGTTATTATTGAATAAGTTTATAACATATCTATTAAGTAATTATAAATTAGAAAAAGAAGAAATTGTTAATTCTAATGATCAAGAATTAATTAAAGTTATACTTAAAACATCTAAAGAAATATTAAATAATTTATCAATAAATGATAATAATTTAGTTATGGATGCTAGTAAGTTAGGTAATAATAATGTGTTAGTAGAGTTATATTTTAATAAAAAAGATAAAAAGATAAGTGAAATTCAAATTAAAATAGAAGATAAAAATGCATATCAAGGACAAATAGATGCAGAGATTGAATATTCTAATGTTGTCTATAAATTTAAATTATTTAATAGTACAGAGGATATTGCTTTGCCATATTAGATGGGAGTGATCAATATGTTAAAAAAAGATGGGAATAATAAGCTTGATGTAAATAAGATTAATAGTACTGTTTCATTATTTAATAAAATATTGAAGATTGGATATTTATTAATAATTGTTGTTGCGATATATGCATTTACTTTAATTATTAAAGAGTGGAGTATAGTAGGATTTTTAAAAACTGTATTGAAGATATTAACACCATTCTTTATAGGTATTATTATTGCTTGGTTATTTAATCCATTTGTAACATGGTTACAAAAAAAGAAAGTAAATAGGATACTTGGAACAACTATAGTATATATATTATTTTTAGGTTTAATATATTTCTTTGTGTATAATATAATACCTATGATAGCGTCACAAGCAACTGATGTGGCTAATTCAATTCCTGAAATTATAGATGTGGTTAGTGATAAAACTAACGATATATTCGATGGATTAAAATCTAATAATTTGATAGATTATGATAAAATAAAGGCACAAATATTAGATTCACTTAATGAAGTTGGTGGAAATATAGTAAGTGGACTTCCAACATTACTTATGAATATGGTTAAGAGTTTTATATCTGCTCTAGGTACATTTGGAATAGGATTGTTGATTGGATTTTATATGTTGTTAAACTTCAATAATGTTAGTAAGACTTTATTATCATTTTTACCTAAAAAAATTAGGAATACAGCTGAAGATTTATTTATTACAATGAATTCAACATTATTTAATTATGTTAAAGGAATATTAACAGTTGCATTTTTCATATTTATTGCAGATTATATTGGATTCTTAATATTAGGTGTTGATGCTTCATTGCTGTTTGCAGCATTTTGTGGTATAACCGATATAATTCCATATGTAGGTCCATATATTGGTGGTATACCTGTTGCGCTTATGTCACTTACACAGAGTACAACAACTGGTATACTAGTAATAATATATATAGTTATGATACAATTATTAGAAAGTATGGTATTACAACCACTTATTATGAGTAAAACTATGAAATTAAATCCAGTTACAATACTTATAGGATTATTAGTGTTTGGTCACTTCTTTGGAATAATTGGAATGATTTTTGCAACACCGTGTATTGCGCTAGTGAAATCAATAATTATATTTTATGATAAAAAATATCATTTTACAAATTATAGAAAGGAATAATATGCAGTATGAAAAATATAGAAAAAAATAAAAGACAAAATATAATAATACTAGTATTAGTTTTAATGATAATAGTTTTAAGTATAAGTGTAACTATCGCATACTTTATAGCTCATGACGAAAGCGGGGATAAAACTATTTCTACAGCGGGGTTAGATGTTACTTATACAGAAGGTGAAGTAATTAACTTTGATAGTAATACAACACCTATCATTGATGAAAATTATGAGAGTAACGCTAGTAAAATGGAGTTTAGTATTAAAAATACTGGAGCTTTAGATGTTAGTTCTAAAATAATTTTGGATATAACAAACAATAATACAATTGATTTTAATACTAATAATCCTGATAATGTAACGTTTGCTGATGTTAAATGGGCATTAAAAAGAAATGGTGAAAATGTATCGACAGGTACTCTTATAAGCTTACAAGAAAATAATACAAGTACATCAATAGTTCTATCTAATATAGAAAAAATAAATGTAGGTAAAACAAATAATTATACATTGTATATGTGGGTTAGTGAAAATTATGAAGATCAAACAGTATTTAATAATTTATCTATTTCAGCACAAGTTAATGTAGAAAGTATAAATGATGATTATGAATATTTAGTTAATAATATACTTAAAGATGGATATAACGAAAATGAATATAATATAAATACAGATTTTACATGTACAACATCTTCTTGTACTAAAAATTATCAAGATGGGTTATATTTAAGTACTAATACATTTAATAATTATCCAACATATTATTTTAGAGGAGTAGTTAAAAATAATTATGTTGAATTTAATGATATGTTATGGAGAATAATAAGAGTTAATGAAGATCAATCTATTAGAATGATTATGGAAGATACAACCACTGATATTAGTAGTGTTACTACTTTATTAGATCAATATAGTAATATTATTGAAGTTCAAAAATTTTGTGTCGATAAATATGGGCAATCAGTTAAAAGAATAACTAGTAATACACCAATGTTTGACTGTGAAAATAAAGAACGTGAATTTACTACATATGGTGAAATTAGTTTGGATGAATTAGCGTTTTCTGGAGCATATAATAACCCTTTATATAACGTTAGCGAAAGTTATTTAAATAATTATGAAAACGTATATACAACTACTGATGGTGCATATTTAAATTACGATACTAATTTAATAGAAGTTGAAAATGGTGAAGATGTATATGATAGATTAGTAATTAATTTAAAGTCTGATACAAGTATTAGTGAAGGTAATGGTAAGTTATCAACACCATATGTAATAAATGTTAGTGTTTAGAGTGATGTTATGAACATAAAAAAGTATTTACCTAATATACTTACTACATTAAGACTTTTATCAGTACCTATTTTTATATTATTATTTCTTTTAAAAATTTATGTAGGCGCAATCACAATCTTTATATGTGCATCTATAACAGATTTTATTGATGGATTTTTGGCTAGAAGATGGAAAGTAATAAGTAAATATGGAAGCATAGTTGATCCTATTGCTGATAAAAGCTTAATGATAAGTGCTTTAATATTAATTACAATATTTTTTAATAAATATGCTGTAATACCAATAATTTTAGAATTTACAATAGCTAATTTAAACTATAATATACATATTAAAGATGGTATTAAATTTTATGTAGCATATATTGGAAAGTGTAAAACAGCACTTCTTATGATTACTATTTCATATATATTATTAAATAATATAATATATATTAATAAGTTAATAGAGTATATTTTAATAATATTAACTATTATATTTCAGTTATTAACATTGTTTAAATATTATAAATATAAAAAAAAGAATAAAAAGTAGGTGTAAATAAATGAGTAAAAATAAATCAAACAAAAAATTATCTATTAATGATATAACAGTTATAAATGTTAATAAAAGTAATGACGATGAAATTAAGTTAGAAAATAGAAGTATTGATCCATTTCTTTTTGATAATGAAAATGATAATAATATAAGTGTAAGAGATGATGTCTCATATAATACTTTAGAGAAAAATAATATTGATATTGAATATACAGAATACAATATAGATAACAATGATATAAAAAATAATGAAAACTTTAAAAGTATTAATTTAAATAATTTAAAAAGAGACTTGTTAATTAAAATAGGGATAGTTATTTGTTTGATACTTATACTTATTATTTTATTTAAATTATTTATATTTAATAATAAGAATAAGTTTTTAAAAGAAACTACTAATATATATAATAATATAATAAGTGTAATAGATAATATTGATGAAGAATTTTACTTTTTAGATAATGATTATATAAATATAAATTCAAATATTAATATTAAAGATATAGATAATAATAATAATGTATATAAATTAAATTATATAGAAGATAATAATAGTAATAATATAGAGTTATATTATAATAATGAATTAAATAATATAGATGTAAACAATTTAGATTTATTTGGAAATAAAGCAGATGATGTAAGGCATGTATTATCTTTAATAAAGAAAACAGTATATAAGGCTATAGATATTAATAAATTTGAAAGTAAAAAAGTTAATAGTAATGAAGAAAAAATAGTATTAAATTTAGATAATGAAGATATTAAAAAAATATTAGTTAGAGTATTACAAAAGATAAAATTAAATACTAGAAGTGTTGAACTTATTAGTGGTTATCTTAATTTATCCAGTGATGAATTAAGAACAAAAATAGATAAATTATTAGATGAGGTTAGAAATAAAGAATATAAAGATTTTGTAATGGAAATATATTATAAGAAAGATGTATATAAATATGTTATTAAATATAATAATTATATTATTACTTATAATATAGATAATAATAATTGTGTTATTAAAAATAATAATCAAACATTAGTAGATATAAATATAAGTAATAATAATATTACTTCAAATAATAATTCAAAATATAATATAACTTATAGTAGAAATGATGAAATATTAAAATTTAGATTAACTAATAATAATAATGAATTAAATGTAGTATTATTATATAATATTAGTGAAGAAGATGGTAAATATAATTTAGATATAGATGCTAGTATAAATTCAAGTTTTAGTAATATTAATTCTATTGGAGTAAGTAGTGATACACAAATTATAAATAAAAAATAAACAGCAGAGGTGAAGTAGTATGTTTGAATGTGGAAAAAATTATAAATTAACAATAATTAATCAGGAACATTTTGGTAGAGGGATCGCTAAATATAATGATGTTCCTATATTTGTTCATGGTGCTTTGCCTAAAGAGTTTGTTAGTGTTAAAATTACAAGTGTAAACAAAAAATATTGTACAGGTATAGCAACAAAGATTATTACTCCATCTAAACATAGAGTTGATGCTCCATGCAAATATTATAACGAATGTGGTGGTTGTCAAATAATGCATCAAGAATATAGTGAAAACTTAGTGTTTAAGAGAAGAATTGTTATGGATGCACTATATAAATTTGGTGGATTTGATATTAAAAATATAAAATTAAATAATATAGTTGCTTCGCCGACAATATTTAATTATAGAAATAAGATTACACTTCATGTTTATAATAATATGATAGGTTATTATAAGAAGGGTAGTAGAGAGTTAGTAGATATTGATAAGTGTTTAATTGTTGATAATGTAATTAATGATGTAATAGATATTATTAGAAACCATTTAAAGAATATAAAAGAAGTAATTATTAGATATGGTAAATATACTGATCAACTTATGATTATATTTAAAGTTATTGATGATTTAAGTATAGAATTATTTGATGAGTTGGGTAAACATATTAAATCATTAACAAGTGTATATGTAATAAAAGATGGAATAAAGAAAAATGTTTGTGGTGAGGAATTAATTTGTGAAAAATTATTAGGTAAAACATTTCAAATATTGCCAGATTCGTTTTTTCAAGTTAATACATTACAAGCTGAAAATATGTTTTCTAAAGTTAAAACATATATAAATAAGGATGATGAAAATATACTTGATCTATATTGTGGTAGTGGAGTTATTAGTATACTTATTTCTGGAGGTAATAGAAAAATTATAGGTGTAGATATAGTTGAAGAATCTATTATAAATGCTAAAGAAAATGCTAAAATTAATAAATGTAAAAATTTATGTTTTATAAAAGATGATGTAGTAAATGTATTACCTATCATATTAAAGACTAAGAAGCATATAGATGTATTAATTGTTGATCCACCAAGAAACGGAATAGATAAAAAAAGTATTGAATTTATTTTAGAAATAAAACCTAAAAAAATAATATATATATCATGTAATCCTATTACATTAGCACGAGACTTAAAAATATTAAATAATATTTATAATTTAGGAGAAGTTACACCATATGATATGTTTCCTATGACATATCACGTCGAATGCGTGGTTGCTATGATTTTGAAA
>CALVSV010000132.1 GCA_944359595.1 uncultured Bacilli bacterium | reverse complement strand
ACTGAACGACAAAACTTTTTTCCTATTAGTGTAGTACAAGCTATATTTGATAAAACAGGTATTCGTCTTGATGCTATAATTAGTAGTTTTAATTATCTTTTTCTTCCGTGGAAAGGTACTAAAGAAGCTACTCGTCTACAAGTAGTTGGACTTATGCGTCGTAAATCTCTTGTAGTATGTTATCGCGATTTAGATGATAATATTACTATTGAAATGTATAATAGTAATGAACGAGGTAATGACGAATGGAAGAAAGATGATAATTGGAAAGATTTTGCTGATTGGTTACTTGAAATTATAATTGGAATATTAGGTTCTTTGGATAAATATCCAGATATTAAAGAACAAATAACAAATATAATTAATAAGATTTCTAAAGAAATTATTGATAATTGGTTAGAAGAATATGCTAATACTACTATTGAAAATAAAGTAGTAGAGTTATTTAATTCTTATATTGCTGGAAGTGATTTTAAAGAATTAATAACTAATATTATAAATCAAGCAGTAAGTGACAACCTTGATACAAATTTACAACCCGCAGTAGATGAAGCTATGAATAAGTTACAAGAATACGTTCAAGCTAATGAACGAGTTGTTGCTAATGCTCTTAGTAGTCATGAAGAAGATATTTTAAATCTTAAATCTTAAAATCTTAAAATATGAATTTAAATATTAAAGATATAAATCCTTCTTATATATTTCAAACTAATACTAAAGAACATAAAGAAGATATACTTAATCAAGCTAAAGCTGATAATAAAGAGGCTTGTTGGGTAGGATATGGTACTGAAGATATAAATAGTCAATATCAACCAAGTCCCATTAAAGATGATGATTATTATATGAAATATTGTAATTCTGATAATTACGATTATTTAAAAGATTATCGCCTTGTATGGGGTTATGGTATTGGTATAATAGAAACTGATGTTATTATTAATATTGACACTGGAAAACATATTGTAGAAGGAAAAGAAGCATGTGATGCTTATATACCTGAAGAAGGAATTAATATTAAAAGAGGTATTTGGCTTAGATTTAGTGGAAATAATTTTAAAAATCCAACTGAAATTAGAGAAGTTATATTACCTAAAGAAATAATTAGTATTAAAAATCTTACTACAAATCTTAGTAGTAGAAATTTGACTATATATGGTTTTAATTCTGAAAATATTATAAATTGGGATTATGCTTTTTGTGAAAAGACTAATTATTCAGAAATAATTGATAGACGTATTGCTATAACAGATCATATTTATGATTTAAGTTCTACTAAATCAATGTGTGGAACATTTAATGTTGCTAGTTTAACTAGTATAACTGAAAATAATAAATTATATTGTAAAAATGTAAATGAAAATATAATTGCTCATTATTGTTTTTATTATTGTCGTATAAGTGTAGATATTAAAGAATTATGTTCTAATTATATAGGAGGAAATTATTTTATAAATTTTGGTACTGGTTATCCTACTTATCATTTAGAAAATTGTAAATTTACAAATTATGAAAATGAATTTAGAGCTTTAGCAAATTATTATTTTACAAATACTATCATAAGATTACAACCAGGTAGAAATTTTTCTCCATTTAATAATAGGGGTCATAGTTCTTTTAGTTATATATATGATTTTCCTATTTTTGAAAATTATGATAATACATCTTATTTAAATAATTATGACGGTGGTACTAACGCCTATTTATATTCAACTTCAAAGGATTTAACACTTGATTTTAGTAAAGTTGATATAAATGGTTCAGCAAATTATACTCTTTGTGATGTTTTAAATACTTCTTATTATAGTAATGAAATAAATATAATTTTTAATAGTAAAAATAAATATTATGCTAATATACTTACTTTTAGTAAATTATTAAATGCAAATTTTAACATAATTATTAATGATATAGATGATGGCTTAATCATTAATAAGTCAGATTATTATCTTATATCTGCTTATAATTGTGATGCTACTATAAATGGAGATTTACGTGGTTTCGGTATAATATATGTAAAGTCAATTAATGATAATAGTAATATTACTATATTAAATACTAACATTGATGTTTATACATCTAATACTAGTGTACAAACAAATTTATTAAAAGTTAAAGTATTAAATGAGAATATAATAAATTGTATAAATTTTGATAATACCTTTATTAATCCTTTTATTGCTTACAATGGAGATATAAGTTATCCTATATTCGATGATTCATATATTCCTGTTTGTAATATTACTTTATCTAACGAAAATTTAAAAGCTGTTAATCTTGGAAATTATAGTGTTTTAAAACTTAATATAAATAATGATTTAGATGATGAACATAATGAAGAAATACCAATTATTATAAACAATGGTCTTTATATTAGTTGTAATTTTACTAAAATAAATAATTATTGTATTCATGGCACATATGTAAAAATAACTAATTCTAATTTAGTAGTTCATAATGTAAAGTATATATTTGATACTGATAATGATATAAAAGTTGTAGCTATCAATGAACTTTATATAAATAAATGTAAAAAATTAGTTTTAAGTAATGTTACTAGTCTATATATTTATAATTGGATACATTTAAATATTGATAATATTAATAATATTGATATAGATGAAAAATCATATATTTTAAATTATAATAATACAATAGTTCTTAGTAGTATTACATATCCTTCAATTATATTGCCAAGTATAGTTTTTTATAATAATGAGAACGATAATGTAATTAATAATAATTTAATATTTAATTATAATTTCGATGATAAAGAATATATTGGTCTTTATGGTTATTTTAATCATAAATTATCTTTATTAAATAAATATATATCATATATAAATTATCAATATAATTCTAACATAATTAATAGAATTGTTAAAGGTTTAATAGACGATATACCAAATATTGAATATATAAATGATACAGATGATGATATTGTAATAATTGGAAGTGAAACAGATAGTCACCAAATAGACGATGTATTAAATGATTTAAGTGTTTTACATTGGTATGGGACTGTTAAAAGTTTATATAAAGAAAATCCTACTACTGCTTGTTTAATACCAAGTATTATACAAAATAGTATAAGTGATGATTATTTTTGTTTAAATGAAGAACTTACATTTATAAATTGTAGAAGTGAAAAAAATAGTAATGAGTTTAATATAGGTACAGATAAATATTATCTAACTAATCTTAAAAGTATTACTATACAATGTTCAAATAATGTGTATAATATTAATATAAATAATAAGATTGCTCATATTGATGATAATATAGAAACTATTAATTTACAAGGTACTTCATTTAATACAATACATTTAGATTATTGTGTTAAGTTAAATGATACAACTATAAATAATTTATTAAATATTTGTAATACACATACTACTCTTTATATAAATGAAATAGTTTATTCTAAATTAACTTCTGAACAAATACAACAATTTATTGACAATGGTACTACTTTAATATCTGTAAAAAATGTATAAACATAAGAATTTATTTATTTATAATAATTATAATGAATTTGCTCTAGATAGTTATAATTATATTAAAGGAAATGATATTATTGCATTTATAGATGCAATATTTGAAGTTATATATTGGCTTCGATTAGAAATAATATGGAGAAAACTTAATGTTAATTTTATTTCTAATGAAGAATATACAGAAAGTGGAGATACTAAAGGCTCTGTAACTATTACTTATAATAATGGAGAAGAAATTATAACTTCTTTGCCTAATATTCCTGATGCTGATAGAATTGTAAGTATGAATAATTTTCTTAAAAATTATTCATATATAGAAAATATTAATTTAGATACTATAAATCTTACTAGTATTCGTTCAGCTTTTGCTAATAGTAATTTACATAATATAGTTTTAAATACTCATAAAGTAACAGATTATACAAGTGCTTTTGAAAATTGTAGTTTGAATGATATTGTAATAGATTTTAATAGTGTTACAAATATAGGTAATATTAGTAGTTTATTTAATGGTGTTTCTTTTAATAATATAGAAATTTTAAATGGTAATGAAAATCTATATATATTAAATAATTGTCAAGGAATTAATTTTAAATATTTAGCTGGTCAAGTATATTTTGGTGTTAATAATGTAAATGCAAATAATATTAATGCTAAAAGTGTAAAAATAAGGCAATATGACAAAAGTAGTAACATTAATTGTGATGATGTATATATTGATGGTATTAATTTTACTGTGTTAAATACTATATTAAATATAAATGCAAAAAATATTATAATAGATAGTAGTTATAGTATTAGATTTATTGTTAATTTTGAATTATCTATATTACAGTCTATAAATATTAAAAATGATTTTATTAATGGAGCTGTAATATCAAATTTAAATTTAGATACTTTAGATAATACTATTTTTAATTTAAGTAAAGATTATCTTAATATAAATAATATTTTTCAAGTTAATACTGTAAATAATGATTTAGTAAATAAATTTAATTTTTTACCTTTATATTGTATTTCTTCTTTAGATAATTCTAAAGGTGCTGATATAAATTTAGATTTAAGTAATACCGAATATATTATTAATGCTCCTTATTGTTATAAATTTGCAGATAATGCTTATATAAAAGGTAAAATAAAAAATATAATTGCTCCTAATGATAATATAACAAGCTATAATATTATAAATACTTACACATTAGAAGAATATAATGGTTATAATGCACCTGTATTAAATAATTATTGTGATGATATTTCTCCTATTTGTAGAATAAATGGTTTATTTAAATTAAAAGAAACTGATGAAGCAAAATACTATAGTTATACAGAATTAAGTTGTTTTCAAAATATAGATAACTCAATTAATACTTATATTGGTAATATTGGTTATAATTATATTAATAACCAAGCTGAAAATTATTTTATTACAAATAAAATAAAATTATTTTTTAGCAATTATAATGATATTAGATTTTTTAATGATACAAATAATATTGGAAATATAAATTTATATAATTATATAATATATAATACTGAAAATACTAAAACAGTATTTTCTTTTAATAATAAAAATGATATTATAAACATAGATAATTTATTGAATTTTGCAATAACTGGTGCTATATCTAATTCTATTTTTGTATCATCTTCTACAAATAAAACTATTAATATAAATGATAAAATTGTTTTATTTAATAATAATGGAATTTATGTATCTATTCCAGAAAATTATTATATAGTTAATCATTTTATTGGTGATGTAGATTTATATTTAAGAAAATATAAATCTTCTTATAGTAATATTATTATAGATGGTACTATAACTATAATTAATGGAAATGAAACAGAAAATGTAGAAAATAATATTACAGATATTACTTGTAATTCTTTAATAATAGAGGACAATTGTCCTATTAAATATTTAATTAATATTAGTGAGGAAAGTATTAATAATTTAATGAATACTCTTATTACTAATACTGATACTTTAAAAACTATAAATATATATAGAAGTCAATATAATAAAATAACTGAAGAAAATATTAGTAACGTATTAAATAAAAATTATCAATTTGCTATAGAAGAAAATTAAATTATGAAAAAACTTAATTATCAAAAAGATTACATTTATGTAAATAAAGAAAATGGCGGTGCTGGGCATGAAATTGTAGCACCTGATTCAGCTGATTTATATGTTTGGGCTAAATGTGCACAAGAGAATTATGATAAGTGGAAAGATTCTAATAATCAAAAACTTATTGATGAAGAAATAATTAATACTCTTGCTACTATTCCTCAAACATTAGATTCAGAAAGTAAAATTGATATTACTACTTTAAACATTCAATTTAGTGATAATGTATATAGTTTTGCTAATTTAATGAAAGATAGTAATATTACTTTATTTAATAATGTAGATTTAATGAATAAAGATTATTTGTTAAATCAAGTAGATAATAATAATAATAATGATAATATAGAAGACGCAACAATAATAGAAGAATAATATGGAAAGAGTAATTTTGCAAGGAATCTACCAAGTGCTAAAAGACATGGTAGAAAAACAACAAGAGAATCAAGAAGCTATGATAGCTAAACTTGATGAACTTAAAGTTTCAATAGAAAATATTAAGATAACTGTCGGTTCAATTAATATTAATA
>CALVSV010000131.1 GCA_944359595.1 uncultured Bacilli bacterium | reverse complement strand
ATATGTTTTATGGGGTAAATGTTGAAAACTCTAGTTATATGTTTGGAAGTTGTGCCGAAGAAACTGCACTATCAAAATTAGTTACACATGGATATAAAAAACATGATATTGAATGTTTATATATTATGGTAGATAAAGTAGAACCTAGTACTCCTTGTTTTTTATGTAGACAATGGATTAGTGAATTTATGGAAAAAGATAAACAAATAATATGTATGGGTAATACATTTAAAACTAAAACATATAAAGTAAGCGATTTGTGTCCATATACTTTTGGAGAGGAAGATTTAAATGAGACAAGAACTAATTAAATTATTAGATAATTGTTATAGTGAGATAGATAAATTTAAATGTAGTTGTTGTGTGGTTAGTCGAGAAGGTAATAAATATTATGGAGTAAATATTAAAAATAGTGTGTATAGAGATTCTATATATGCAGAGGTTAGTGCGATTACTAATGCAATATCTGAAGGATGTAAAAAACAAGATCTTATGGAAATACATATATTATCTTCTGATAAACTTGATGTTTGTAAAAGTATAATAAAAGAATTCTTTAGTGATGATAAAAATATATATTTATATGAATTAAATAAAGAAAATGTTAACATAATTAAAGTGGGGGATTTATAGGAGGATATATGAAAAGTGGATTTGTAAGTATAGTTGGTAGACCTAATGTTGGTAAATCTACATTACTTAATAACATAATGGGAAGAAAAATAGCGATTACTTCTGCTAAACCACAAACTACAAGAAATACTATTCAAGGAATATATAATGATGATGATACACAAATAATATTTATTGATACTCCAGGTATACATAAACCAAAATATAAATTAGGTAAACATTTAAACAAACAATCATATGTGGCTATTGATGATGTTGATCTTATTGTATTTGTTGTAGATGCAACACAAAAATTAGGTTCAGGAGATATGTTTGTATTAGATAAAATTAAAAGCGCTAATAAAAATACTATATTAGTTATAAATAAGATTGATAAATTAACAAGTGATGAGATATTACTTAAGATAGATGAATATAAAGATGTATATGATTTTGATGAAATAGTACCTATATCTAGTTTAAAAGATAAAAATATCGATACATTAATTAAAGTTATTAAGAAATATATGAAAGATGATATGCAATATTATTCTAAGGATGATGTTACTAATGTAAGTACTAATTTTATTGTTGCTGAATATGTAAGAGAAAAAATACTTAATTTAACTAATGATGAAGTGCCACATTCTGTAACTTGTTTAGTTGAAAATATTGAATATAAAAAAAATGTAATTAATATTTTGGTATGTATAATAGTAGATAGAGAGAATTTAAAAAAGATTATTATAGGTAAAAATGGTAGTATGTTAAAAAAAGTGGGTACTCAATCTAGATATGATTTAGAAAAGTTATTCGGAAAAAAAGTATATTTGGAAACTTATGTTAAATGTATAAAAAATTGGAGAGATAAAGAAAAATATTTAAAAGAATTTGGTTTTAATGAAGAAGAGAAAATATAATATATTGGTCAAATTAAATAAAGTTAATTATATATAGCGAATATAATAGATTAGAATCATTAATTGATTTTAGGAGGTGAAGTACGTGGATATTAGAAATGATTTTCCTATGTTAAAAAAGGGTATTATATATTTTGATAATGGAGCTACTACATTTAAACCACAAATGGTTATTGATAGTATAGTTGATTATTATTCAAATTATTGCGCTAATGCCCATAGAGGAGATTATAATATCAGTTTAAAAACAGATATGATGTATGAAAATGCTAGGAAAAAAGTAAAAGATTTTATTAATGCAAAATATGTAGAGGAAATAGTTTTTACTAGTGGAGCTACAGAAAGTTTAAATATGATCGCTAAATCATATTTTAGTAATATTTTAAGTGATGGAGATGAAGTATTACTTACTAAAGCTGAACATGCATCAAATATATTGCCTTGGTTTAGTATTAAAGAAAAAAAAGATATTGATATTAAATATATGGAATTGAATGAAAATTATGAATTGACTATAGAAAGTGTAATATCTAGTATTACAGATAAAACAAGAGTAATATCTATTGCGCATGTTACTAATGTTGTAGGAGATGTTAGACCTATAAAAAAAATATGCGAAATAGCGCATAAAAAAAATATTTTAGTTGTTGTGGATGGATCTCAATCTGTGCCACATATGAGTGTTGATGTTCAAGATCTAGATTGTGATTTTCTAGTATTTTCTGGTCATAAGATGTGTGGTCCTACCGGGATTGGTGTTTTATACGCTAAAAAAGAATATTTAGAAGAATTTGTTCCATACAATTTAGGTGGCGGAATGAACGCTAACTTTTTAAATAATGGTGAAGTTGAGTATAAATCGTTACCACATAGATTAGAGGCTGGTACTCCTAATATATCTGGAGCTATAGGTCTTGGTGTTGCGATTGATTATTTAACTGGATTAAATATGGATATGATACGTGAGTATGAATTAAAATTAAAAAAATATTTAGTTAAAAAATTAAAAGAAAATAAAAATATAGAAATATATAACGAAACAACAGATTCTGGTATTATTGCATTTAATATTAAAAATGTATTCTCACAAGATACTGCAATATATTTAAATGATTATAATATTTGTGTAAGAGCTGGTAACCATTGCGCTAAAATATTAAAAGATGAAATAAATATTAAGAATACATGTAGAATAAGTTTATATTTTTATAATACAAAAGAAGAGTTAGATAAATTAATTAGTGTTTTAAGTAATTGTGATGATCTTTATAATCAAATAATATAATGGATAATAATAAACGTAGAGAAATAATTTTAGATAATTTTAATAATCCTATTAATAGAGGATTAAAATATGATGACAATTACGTTAAAATAAACACTAATAATGAAAGTTGTATAGATGAACTTAATTTTGAATTAAAAATAGATAATGGTAAAATAGTTGATTTAGTATTTGATGGAGAAGCCTGCGCAATATCTACTGCTTCTGCATCTATTATGATTAAAATATTATTAAATAAAACAGTTGATGAAGCAATAAAAATATGTAAAAATTATGAAAATATGATAAATGGTAATGATTATGATAAAGATTTATTATCTTTGGCGACTGTATTTGATAATATTAGTGGGCAAGCGAGTAGAAAAAAATGTGCATTGCTTTCATGGAATGGTATATTAAAATATTTAGAAGAATATAAAAAAAATAATTCTTAGATTATTTAATTTGAGAATTATTTTTTTGTAAACTATAATAATTTTATATATATTTACTAGAATAAAATATATTTTTTTGTTACAATATACTTATGATAGAGGTTGGTGATATATGTGTTAAAAAATAGTAAAATAAATGGATTTACATTAGTAGAATTGTTAGTTACTATAGCTATAATGCTTGCTTTAGTTGGTATTGCTGTACCATCTGCAATATCACTTATGTCAAAAAATAAAACTAAAGCACACGAATTACAAGTTGATGAATTGATTGCTTCTTCTAAAAGTTATGTTTTAGATAATAAGGGAAAGTGGAATGCTAAAAATATGGAATCAGCAACACAGTCTAATCCATATTGTTTTTCAATAGATGATTTAGCAACTGAAAATTATATAGATGAAATACCAATAGATCCATTAACTGATGAAGAATTTAAAGGATCAATAAATATATATGTAGACAATAATAAAATTAAATATGAATATTCAGAAGAAGAATGCTCTAATAGATTAGTAGATGCAGGGTTAACAGAAATGATTAATTATGATGAATATTTAACTGTAGATAGTTCTAATGGTAATGGAAATTATGTTGGTGATGCGATTGAAGGAATTGTTAATAATACACAACTTGTAACAGGATCATACAGTGATGTTGCGTTTGGTGAACCTGGTATAAAACATTATACAAGTTCTACAAATGATTTATATTATTTTGTTGGTCCTGTAGATAATAATTATGTTAAAATAAAGGGATTAACATATCCAGAAGATGTTGAATATGTAGGACAAGCTGGTAATGATATATTGTGGCGAGTAATAAGTATGGATAATAAAACTGGAGAAATTAGACTTATCTCTGATGCAGGAATATTTAAGGGCACATTAAATACGTTTGATATTAATAAATTACAGTGGGATAGAACAGCATTGGGTGAAATGTATAAAACTAAACATAAAATTATTTCCAATCCTGAGTATCCTAGTTCGTCTTATGAATATGACAATTATACGGATGCAAGCAATAGAATTGATGGAGATAACAATAAACACTATTATAGTATAAATGAATTAGATGTATCTTTAACTGGTCAATATATTTCAAAGAATACTACAAAAAGTGTAGGAACTATAATATCCGGTTTAGATCCAGGTGATACTGCTTATATTTTTGATCGATATCAACTTACTAGTCACACTTATTATTATTTTGATACTGCATATAAGGTAGAATATGATGGTGATACGTATACGGTATCAAGTATAAGCCCTAAATTTAGTAATAATACGCAATATGCCTACTTATATAAAAAAGTAATTGATTGGTTTGATGAAAACGCTGTTTCTAAAAATTCAAGTTTATTTAGTAAAACATGGTATTGTAATTCTAGTATAACGCACCAAAAAGTAACTATGAATAATTCACTTAGTAATATGCCTATACCATCACCTGATACACTTAAAAATTGTAGTTATATAGATGAATTTGTTCAATATGAATCATCATATGCTGATAATTATAGTATTGATAGCTATTCTGATAGTTATGTAGGATTTTTAACTATTGGTGAATTTATGCTTATGGGTGGTTATGATGAAAGAGTTGAGTATGGTGGTAACACTATGTTTAGATATAATTATTATCCGTTTTGGACTGCTGAAGCAAATTCAATGAGTTATTCTGATAGTGTCGCTGATGCGAAATCATATACGATAGGAAACGTTTTAAAATCTTCATCAATAACAAGTAGTAATCCGATTAGACCTGTGATTACTTTATCTAGTGCAACACAATTTAATGGTGGAAACGGATCTAAAAATAATCCATACATTGTAGAATTAGGTGTATAAAATGAATAATAAAGGAATGGTTTTACTAGAAACAGTAGTTATTTGTTCTATAGTAATACTTATATTAACAGTATGTTATTATCCATTTTATAGTGTAGTTCGTGAAGATGATTCAAATAGTGAATATGATAGTATTGAAAATATATATAAATTAAATAATGTTAGAGATTTTATATATAAATATGTAGGATTTAATAATATTTTAGATAGTAAAGATGAATTAGGTAAAGAACTTGTTAGTATTAATGGATTAAATATAACTAACGATACAGAAGATATTAGTAATAAATATAAAAATTTATTAAATATATTAGATATTAAATATATTTATGTTTGTGATTATGAAATAAATGATATTGATTCACTACAATTAAATAATAATTTTATTGAGTATTTAGATTATGTTAATGGAGAATTAGCAGATGATGTAGATCCAAATAACGTATCTATTTATAGATTAGTCGCACAATTTGGTGATGAGACTTATGCAAGTATTAGGATGTGGAAGGAAACATGAAAAATAAAGGGTATGCATTATTAGAATTAGTAATATGTATTGTATTAATATCTATGGTTATAATACAGTTTACTGTTGTAATTACTAAGCTTAATACTAGAAGTCATGAATTATTTATTCAAAATAAAATAGAAAATAATATTTATAATTTATATGGAGAAATAGGGTACGATTTTATAAATTATAATATTAAAAGTATAAATAGAATAGAAAATGGATATGTTTTTGAATTTTATCAAGTAAATAAAGATAATGTACATAAAAAAGATTTAATATTAAAAGATAATAGTATATATTATAATGAAGAATATAATGGTGAAATATTTTATAATTATGAGTTATTAAGTGATGATATTATTAATATAAATACTGATGAATCAAGTTTAAAATATGAAAATGGATATCTAAAATTAACTATTAAGATTAATAACGAAGATTATGATTTTATTTGTTCAAATAAAATAGAAGGTGTTAATATATGAAAAAGAATAGAGGATTTGCGTCTACTGCATTACTTATATCTTTATTAACACTAATGTTATATTTTATCGCAATAATAAGTGTATATGTTGTAAAAATAAAATATAATAAAGT
>CALVSV010000130.1 GCA_944359595.1 uncultured Bacilli bacterium | reverse complement strand
CAATATATCTTATTTTGTTTGTGAACATTTATTTATTATGATACAATTTTTATATAAAAAGGAAAGTAGGAATAACATGACAAATTTAATAATTATTAAAAGCCTGAAAAAAGCGTATAGAAAAAATAATAATGTAACTATAATTCTAAATGATTTAAATGTTTCTTTTGAAAGCAATAAATTTTATGCTATTATGGGTCATTCAGGTAGAGGTAAATCGACATTAATTAATATTATTGGTTTAATTGAAACTGCTACAAGTGGTGAATATTATCTTAATGGTAAAAACATTAGTGATTTAAATGAAAATGAAAAGGCTAATATTAGAGCAAAATATTTTGGTTTTATATTTCAAGACTATAATTTAGATCCTAATTTAAAAGCATATGAGAATGTTATGCTACCAATGTTAATTGATAAAAAAGTAAAAAATAAAGATGCAAAAGAGAAAGCTATTAAATTATTAGTCAGTTTAGATTTAACTCACAGGATAAATCATTACCCTAAGGAACTGTCGGGTGGAGAACAACAACGAGTTGCTATTGCTAGAGCGCTAGCAAATAATCCTGAAATTATTTTGGCTGATGAACCAACGGGTAATTTGGATAAGAAGAATGAACAAAAAATATTTTCTGATTTAAAAAAACTAAGTGAAAGCGGTAAATGCGTAATTGTGGTAAGTCATAGTTTAGAGATAAAAGAATATGCCGATGTTATTTTTACACTGGAAGATGGAACTATAAGATGGTGAAAATATGAATTTTGTTAATGCAATGAAATATGCAACTATTAAAATATTTAGAAATCACAAAAATTTTTATTTTATGTTGGTTATAGGAATTTTTTCTTTAATATTATTAATGATTTTTACATATCAAAAGTATATGACGGATATACATGAAAAGTATTTAAATACTCAGTTATTTTATCGAGAAATTTCCGTAATGCCTTCGGATATAACTAGTGATGTTGATGCTTTGTTTTATGAACCGATACGAAGCATACCACATGTTTTAGATATATATGATTCAAGATATGGCATTTTTTATACAGAATCTCCAACTTTTAAAGAAAAAATATATGATGGAGTAATCACTTTAAAATATGGCAGTAATGCAACATTTCCTAAAATAGTTGAAGGTAACATATTTGAAAGTAATGCTACAGGAGTAGCGATTTGTTCAAAAAATTTTTATCCATCAAGTTATAATACAAAGGATATTATCGGTAGTAATGATATTTTTTTAGATGGAGAAGAATTAATCGGTAAAACTTTTAAAACGGAAAGTAAGATATATAAAAGAGTAGATGGCGATATTATTGAAAATGGGAAGTATTTAAAAGAATTTAAAATAATTGGAGTGTTTGATAATACTGTTTCGATGGACACTCCTAATACTTGTTATGTCAGTGGTGGCGATATTGAAGATATATATAAGCATACAATGTTGGAAGTAAATTCCGATGTATATTTTCCTTATACTGTTTTGGTTGATGATAAAAATAATCTAGGAGAAGTAGGTAATGCCATAAATACTATGGGGTATCAAGCAGATGTAACATCGATAATAGACACTGAATATATTTCTAAATTAAGAATAATTAGTATAGTAATAATTATAATTGCGATAATATCTTTATTAGTAACTATATTTGTTTATTTAAAGAAAAATGCTTTAGATAATTCACAAGAAATTGGCTTGTTAAAAGCTATCGGTTATAAGAAGTGGGATATTATTAAAATTAATATGGCAAAAATGATAGAGATGATTTTAATTCCTTATTTACTAAGTATATTTATATTTGAAATAATTTTTTTCTTCATTGAGTTGCTATTTAAAAATTATTTTTTGTATTATGGTTATAGCCTTAATCATTTAATTGATGCTTATTTTTATACATTGGGAATTATATTTATTTTACCAATTATCATTAATTTTATATTTATAGTAAAACTAACTAAGAAAAAAACAATAGTTTTAATTAAAGAGGTAATATGATTTTAAAGAGTTTTTATAGAAAAAAGTCTACAATTATATATTTAATAATTATCACATTATTATTTTTAGTATTATCTATAATGCTAATAATAAATAGGTATTTAGAAGAGATAAAAAATAACTACTATATAGATAGTAATTTGGTTTTAATAAAAAGCAATATAGATTATAAAGATTTACTTGAAAATTATAACAATATTATAAATATTAAAAAGTGTATTTTGTTTAGTTATACTGATGATTTAATTACAGAAAGTTATGTCAATGATCTAAATATTAATAATAAAGTAATAGTTTATCCGGATGATGTTTTAGAAAATGAAGAGATAATATTAGGATTAATGACTTATTATTATGAATTTAGTAAAAGTAAGATAAGTAATATATTAAATGAAAGTATCAAAGTAAATTTTGATGGCAAAGAATTAAATCTAAATTTAATTGATGTAGTAGATAATGAAAGAAAAAGTAATATTTATATAGCCGATGAGTTATTCGAAGAATTGACTATCAATAACTATTCTTATACGTTTAATATTAAGGCAGAAAAAGATGAAAAAGAAGTTAGGAAATATTTAGATGAAAATATTGATGGCGAAGTATATTATTTGAAATATGAACTGGCTGATGATTATGTAATTAATGAAAAGATAGATAATTATATTTCTATTTCCAAAATATTAACTTTAGTATTAAGTGGAGGATTATTATTGATACTAATAATCATTAATAAAAATATTATTGCTGACTTAGATAAGAATATGATGTTGGAACATAAATTGGGAGTAAAACCAATGGATATAAAGAAAAATGTTATGAAAAGATTAATAAGTTTGCATATCATAAGTTTTATGTTAAGTATTATAGTTGCCCTTATAATTAGTAATGTAATAGTTAGTAGATATTATATTGCTATGATGCTTTTAGTATTTATATTTATTTTGTTTATCGATTTAATAATGAGTTTAATTATAAATATAAATAAAAAAAAGTTTGTAAGAAAAAAACAATATTGAAAATAACTGAAAGTAAACTAGTATAAAAGATATATAAGCTTTATACTAGTTTTTTTGTCAAATTTAGTAAACTGTTTGTAAAATGATTGACTATGGAAAAAATTATGAATTATAATTAATTTAGGCTAGAATGCTAGCAACCTAATATGGGTTTTAAGGAGGGAGAAAATTAATGTTAAAAACCAAAGTTGGTTATAGTGAAAATGTTGATGCATTTAAGTCTGGTGTTGAAACCGCAACTATGGCAAACGTTATTGATAATCCACAAGTTGGATTGTTCTTTACAAGTTGTGTTCAAGACCAAAGTGAACTTATGAAAGGAGCTAAAAGCGTACTTGGTGATGTACCAATCATCGGTTGTACTTCATCAGCAGCGCTTTGTACTCAAGATGGATATTTAAATAAAGAAACTGGATATTCAGGAATGATGTTATTCGGCGGAGATGTGGAAGTTGTTACCGCCGGAAGTGCTAAAACTAATGAATCACCTAGAGAAATAGGGGCACGTATTGCTAAAGAAGCAATAGAAAAACGCGAAGGTGAAGATAAAGAACCAGATTTCTTCTTTATGAGTGCAAGTCCTGCAAATGAAGAAGAATATTTAAAAGGTATTCAAGATGTTATTGGAAATATTCCAGTATTTGGAGGTTCTGCTGCTGATAATACAGTTGAAGGTAAATGGAGCTTACTTAATGATGGTGAAGCATTTGCAGATGGCTGTGTTATAGCAATATTCTATACTGATGGCAAAATGGCTAACATTTATACTGGAGCATATCATGAAA
>CALVSV010000129.1 GCA_944359595.1 uncultured Bacilli bacterium | reverse complement strand
CTAAATAATACTCTACAAAATATGAATAATCATTTTCGTTATTATGCCAATTTGTAGAACTTTTTTCTAATGTATCATAATAACTATCTTTTGTTTCTTCTATAATTTTTTCAATACTAATATATTTTCCTACCATATAATTTGCTTTATATAATAATAGTAAAGTAAATAATCTACTCATTCGACCATTACCATCATTAAATGGGTGTATTGATACAAAATCTAATATAAATATAGGAATTAAGACTAGTAAATCACATGATTCATTATTAACTAATTCATTATAATTTTTACATAATTCTTCAATTGCAATTGGTGTTTCAATAGGAGATAGTGGTGTAAATTTTATTTTCTTTTCTCCTTTTTCATTTTCTTCTTCAATAAAGTTTTGAGAATTTTTAAATTTACCAACATAACTATAACCAGTATATTTATATAAATCTCTGTGTAATTGTAAGATTGTATTTTTATTAATATCAATAAAATTATAATTTTCGTGTATTAAAGTTAATACATCTCTATAACCAGCAATTTCTTCTTCGTTTCTGTTTTTAGGTTCTAATTTTTGATTTACGATTTTCTCAATTCTTTCATCAGTAGTATAAATACCTTCAATTTTATTTGATGAAGAAGTACTCTCTATTTTAGCAACTTTTAATAAGGTTTCTAATATGTTTTTTTTAGTATTTAATAAATATGATTGTTTCCCTTTATACTCATGAATTTTACTTATCAAGTTAATAATATTACTATTAGATATAATACTACTATATTCTTCCATTAAATTAAATCTTCTCAAACTGCATCATTCTCCTTTCATTTGCGTCATTATATCATAAAATGATGCAATTAACAATATGTTTGATGCAAATAAATTCACATTATTAATATGTGTAATATCATAATTTGTTCTTATTATAATTACAATACTTCCTTATCTTGCATTTTTCACATTTTGGATATTCTCCACATATATTAGCAGACCTTAATAAACAAAATTGTTGTATTATAGATTCTACAATTCCTAGTCTATGACTACCAAATAATCTTTCTCAATAGGAAATATTACTTTATTTACTTTAACATATTTTATCAGCAAAGGTATTAATTTAGGATTTTTAAAATTTTTCTCATTTTTCATAAAAAATATCTCACTTTCTATAAATTAGTCTTTAACTAATAAAGTGAAATATTATCTAAAACCCTTATTTTATGGACATTTATTAATTTTTTGTTTGGGTATCACATATTCAATGACACCCATGGCGTCTTAACCATTCTAGGACCATTTTCATCTTCATAACCTATAACGTTTTTAACTATATATCCAACACAATCTAAATGTGTCTTTTTTTAGTATTTAATAAATATGATTGTTTTATTTTATATTCATGAATTTTACTTATCAAGTTAATAATACTTCTATATTTCTTCATTAAATTAAATCTTCTCAATAAGATTTTATTATTATATTAATTAAAAAAACTTTATATAAATTGTATTTATATAAAGAAATTTGGTCCCTCATCACTTATATAATTAGCTTTTTCATATCTTATATTATTTTTTATAACTTGACTATTAGTTGTATCATTATTTATTTTAATAGTATCATCCTTATTTATTTCATTTGCAACACGAAACATTGTTTTTAAATTATTAAACATTGGCTTTACTTGATAGAAAACAGGTATAGCTTGATTTATTATTCCTAATGTTTTTTGTGTATTATTTAAAATATTTGACCAATTTATACCACTTCTTATACTTCTTCCAATACTAGAGGCACCATATGGATTAAATAATCTACCAAAGTTCATAAGCTTTCCTCCAATAATAATATATGCAATAAATATACATTGGACACATTTCATTTATTTTTATAACTAAAAATATTTAAAAATATTTTTTATTATGATATACTTAATTATAAGAATAGAGGGATAATATGGCAAAGAAAAAAAGCGTAATAGGTACTATATTTAAACCAATTACTTCAGTTTTTCATTATTTTGTTGTAGGTGTTACAGCTCCTTTTACCATATTTAAAAAGAAAAGTAAAAAAGATAAATTATCACAGCAAAAGAAAGAATTAGAAGATGAAATAAATGATTTACAAAATAAAATTGGTGATAAAAAGAAATATATAAATAATATAGAAAATGAAATAAAAGATTATAATAAACAACAATTATTAGAAAAAGAAAGAGAATATCAATTAAAGTTACAAGCAGAAAGAGAAAAAAAAGAAAAAGAAGAACAAGAAAGATTAAAAAAATATCAAGAAACAAGAAATAAAACTGTAGATTATATTAACGAAATGAATAAAGTTGATTTAACTCATAAGGAAGAAAAAATAAAAAAACCAAAAGAAAATAAAAAGAATACAAAAAATAGTATCAAAGAAATAGAAGAAGAATTTAATGAACTAAGTGGTGATGATGTATTAAAAAAGCAAGGTATTGCATCATTTATAAACAATAATAAAAATATAAAAGAAGATAAAAAAGAAAAAAAGTTGGAACTTGCTTCTGCTAAAAAGAAAAAAAGTGAATTAGGAAATAAAAATACATATATTTATGAAGCTAAAAGTCCAGAAGGTAAAAATATAAAAGGTAAATTTGAAGCATATTCAAAAGAAGATGTTATAGCTTTTTTAACTAACGAAGGTTATGAAGTATATAATGTTAAAACTTCAAAAATGATAAACTTTTTATATGGTAGTAGTAGTTTAAATAAACCAAAATATAATAAAAAACAACTGACATTTTTACTAACTCAATTATCAACATATATTAAAGCTGGTATTCCATTAATTGATGCGATGAGAATATTTGCACGACAAGAAAAAAATGTTGGTAAGAAAAAAATATTACAATCTATTGTTTATGAATTAGTAATGGGTGAAGCTTTTTCTGATGCTTTAGCAAAACAAGGAGATTCTTTTCCACCATTATTAATAAACATGATAAAAACCGCGGAAATGACAGGAGAACTAGCAGAAACATTGGATGATATGGGAGATTATTATGGTTCTCTTGAAAAAACTAGAAAACAAATAGTTTCTGCGATGACATATCCATCTATTGTTTTTGTAATGTGTATTGGAATAGTTACATTTATAATGATATGGGTAGTACCTCAATTTATAGATATGTATGCTGATTTAGGTTCAGAACTTCCATTGATTACAAAAATTGTTGTAGCGATAAGTGATTTTTTAACAAATTATTGGTACATAGTATTTGGTGGTTTAGTTATACTTATATTGTTATTTTATTATTCATTTAAGAAAATTAAACCATTTAGAAAACTAATACAAACAATTATAATGAAAATACCAGTAGTTGGTAATATTATTATATATTCTGAAATAACTACGTTTGCTAAAACTTTTGCATCACTTATAAATCATAATGTATTTATAACAGATAGTATGGAAATATTAAGTAAAATTACAAATAACGAAATATATAAAGATTTAATATATAAAACAATTGAAAATTTATCTAAGGGTGATACTATATCTAGTGCATTTAAAAATCATTGGGCTTTCACAGATATCGCATATGAAATGATTGTTACAGGAGAAAGAACTGGTGAACTTGGTAACATGATGGAAAGAGTTGCAGTATTTTATGCTGAACAGCATGAAAATATTGTAAGTCAATTAAAAAGTTTTATAGAACCAGTAATGATAGCTTTTCTTGCATTTATAGTTGGTGGATTATTGTTAGCTGTAATAGTTCCAATGTTTAACATTTATAACGAAATAGGGTAGTGATTTTATGCAAATATTTTTAAGTGTAATGTTCTTTATATTAGGATGCGTAATGGCATCCTTCTTAACAGTAGTTGGTATTAGATTACCTAAGAAGGAAAGCTTTATAAAAGGAAGAAGTCATTGTGATTCATGTAATAATGTATTAAAATGGTATGAATTAATTCCTTTAATATCATATATTATACAATTAGGTAAATGTAGACATTGTAAAAAAAATATACCATTTAGATCATTTCTATATGAATTATTTACTGGTATACTATATTTATTATCATATATAAAATTTGGATTATCTATTAATTTAATAATATGTTTAATATTAATATCTGTTATATTAATTGTTATAGTATCAGATATAGAATATATGGTTATACCAGATGAAATAATTATTATATCTATAATAATATTTATTATTTTAAATACTATTAAAGATGGATTTTATGGATTTGGTATGTCAATATTTGGTGGATTAATAGGTTTTATAATTATGTATGCTGTTAAATTACTTGGTGATATATTATTTAAAAAAGAAAGTTTAGGTGGTGGCGATATTAAATTAATGGGTGTATTAGGAACAATTTTTAATTATCAAGCTATTGTCGCTAATATATTTTTAGCTTCTATTATTGCTCTTCCTTACGCTTTATATGTTACAGTAGCAAAAAAAGATGGCATAATACCTTTTGGTCCATTCTTAGGATTATCTGCACTAATTATTTTTATGTTTGGATTTAATAATTTAGATTTTTTAGATATAATATATAATTATATATAAATAAGGGAGGATATATGAAAAAAGAATTAATATTAAAAAAATGTAATAAGTGTGATACACTTATTAAAATTATTAAAAAAGACACATCTATTATATGTTGTGAAGAAGAAATGCATATTGTAAAACCAAATTCAGTTGATGCATCATTTGAAAAACATATACCTACATATACTGTTAGTGGTAACAAAATAACTGTATGTGTTAATCATGTTATGGATATCGATCATTACATAGAATTTATTACTATGATTACAGATAATAAAGAAGAAACATACTATTTTAATCCTAATGATAAATTAGAAGTACAATTTGAATATATTAAAGGATCTAAGCTATATTCTTACTGCAATAAACATGGATTATGGGTTTGTGAAGTAAAATAGCGTAACAAATATATAATTTTATCATATTTTACTTTAGGTGAAGTATATGAAATTAGAATATTATAATATTAATGATTTTATAATATATTTAAATAATGATTATATTAAAAAATATAATTTAAAATTAGAAGAAAATGCACAAGAAAATTTTAAAAAATTATTAAATAAATTAAAATCTATATATAATTTAGAATTATATGGATATTATAAAATAAATGTATATATAAATAAATATTATGGAATAATAATAGAATTATTTAAAGAAGATGATGAATATATTAAAATATTTGGTGATAGCTTAGATTTAAAAATATTATTTAAAAATGATGCTAAAGTATATTATGAAATAGAAGAATATAATAAATATAATTTAGATAAATATAATATATATTATTATAATAATAAATTTTATATAGAAATAATATATAATAATAATATTAAAGAATATTTAAATTTATTAGAATCTTCTAAAATAATATATGGAACTCAATTAGAAAAAATTATTAATAATTTGATTAAGATATAATTTTAATATTGTATTCATATTATTAATTGGTGAATAATATGAATATTAAGATTAATTCTAAAAAAGTTAATAAGGGTGATATATTTGTAGCTATTAAAGGACAAAAATATGATGGACATGATTATATTGATGAAGCAATAAATAATGGAGCAACAAAAATAATATGTGAAAGAGGTAATTATAGTGTTGAAACTATACATGTACATAATACAAAAGAATATTTAAAAAACTATTTATATAATAATTATTATAATGATATTAAAGATATTAAATTAATTGGAATTACTGGTACTAATGGTAAAACAACAACATCTTATTTAATATATGAAGCATTAAATAAACTTAATATAAGATGTGCGTATATTGGAACAATAGGTTTTTATATTGATAATAAGGTAATAGAGTTAGATAATACTACTCCAGAATTAATAGATATATATGATTTATTATTAAAGTGTAAAAAATTAGATATTGAATATGTTGTTATGGAAGTTAGTAGTCATGCATTAAGTTTAGGTAGGGTGGATACATTAAGATTTAAATATGCAATATTTACAAATATTAGTCAAGATCATTTAGATTATCATAAAACAATGGATAATTATATAGAAGCTAAATCTAAATTATTTGATATGGTATATGATACTTCTTTTATTAATGTAGATGATAAATATTATAAAAAAATTATTAAAAATAATAATAATATAGAATATTATGGCTATAAATCTAATAACTATAAAATAATAGATTACAAATATAATAATAGATTAATGATATTCAATTTATTAATAGATTCAAATATATATAAATTTCAAACAAAACTTTTAGGCAAATATAATATGTATAATATTATTAGTGTTATAATGATTTTAAAACATATTAATATTGATATAAATAAAATTATAGATGTTATATATTCTTTAGATCATCCTAATGGAAGAATGGAAAATATAACATATAATAATGCTAATATTATTATTGATTATGCTCATACAGAAGATGCAGTATATAATGTTATAAATTGCATAAAAGAATATACAAAAGGTAAAATTTATTGTATAATTGGTTGTGGGGGCAATAGACAGAAGTCTAAAAGAGCAAAAATGGCTTATTATGCTTCTTGTTTATCTGATTATGTAATACTTACATCTGATAATCCTAGATATGAAGATCCTAAAGATATTATTAAGGATATGATATATGGAATTGTTAAAAATAATTATGAAGTAATAATTGATAGACGAAAAGCTATTGAAAAAGGAATACGTTTATTAAATGAATTTGATGCACTACTAATACTTGGTAAAGGTCATGAAAAATATCAAATAATAGGTGATGAAAAGATTTTACATGATGATAAGAGGTGCGTACTAGATATTATAGATAGGGTGATTTAAATGTTATTACTTACAAAATCAGTATTGTCATTGATGGTAGGTTTTGTTTTAGCGATAATTTGTGGATTAATATTAATACCAATGTTAAAGAAGTTAAGAGTAAGTCAAACATTAAGTATTTATATGGAGGAAGCACATAGAAAAAAGGTTGGAACTCCAACTATGGGTGGATTAATATTTATTATACCAACGCTATTTTCTATTGTTATATTACATATACTTGGTAAAGTTGAGGTTACAACAAATTTATTAATGGTATTATTTGTAATGATAGGTTATGCAACTATAGGATTTATAGATGATTATCTAATTATAAAACAACATAATAATAAAGGATTAACAGAAGTACAAAAAATAATTTTACAAGTAATTATAGCTATAATATTTTTCTTTGTATTTTTAAAAAATGGTGGAGAAACATCTTTAATAATATCTACATTAGGAATAAATATACCTATGGGATGGTTATATGGTGTATTTATATTGTTTTTATTAGTTGGAGCGAGCAATGCTGTAAATATTACTGATGGATTAGATGGACTTGCTGGTGGATTATCTGCAATAGCTTTTATAGCGTTTGGTCTTATATCACTTAGAACTGGATATGAGGATATGGGTATATTTTGTTTCATATTAGCTGGTTGTTTAGCAGGCTTTCTAGTGTTTAATGTTAATCCTGCAAAAGTTTTTATGGGAGATACGGGATCCCTTGCCTTAGGTGCAACACTTGCAGCAATAGCTATATTAACTAGAAGAGAAATAACACTAATTATTGTATGTGGTGTATTTATAATTGAGACATTAAGTGTAATATTACAAATAATATGGTTATATTTATTTAAAAAGAAATTATTTTTAATGACACCGCTTCACCATCATTTTGAAAAGCTAGGTTGGAAAGAAAGAGACATTGTAAAAATGTTTTGGGTAATAGGATTTATTTTATGTATGGGTGGCATATTCTTTGGAGTATGGTTATAAAAAAGAAATATTATTAAGTTAAATATATTTTTAACTTATCTAATATTTCTTCTTTTTTATTCATTGGTATTTTTAAAGAATAATGTACTTTATCATCATAATATTTATTAAATACATACAAATTTACTATACTATCAATATATTGTTTACTATCATAATTAAATTCAATATCTAAATAATAATACTCAATAATCTTACTAAATTTAATATTATCACAAGAATCTCTTACAACTTTACCATAAGTTCTTAAAAGGGGAGAAGCGCCAAATTTAATACCTCCAAAATATCTAATTACTACACACAATATATTGTTTAAATCTCTAGAATTTAACGCATTTAATATAGGTATTCCAGCAGTTCCACTAGGTTCACCATCATCACTATATTTTGAATATACACCTAGTTTATATGCATAACAATAATGTGTTGCTTTAGCATACTCATCTTTAATCCCCTCTAATATATTATTAATATTATCGTCTTTATTTATTGGTATTAACAACACAATAAATCTAGATTTCTTAATCACATATTCAAATATATATTTATCTAATATAGTATACATAACATCAATCCCTAATCTCTTATCTGATTATAACAAATTTTTATAAAAAAAACATCCAAAACAAACGACAAATAAAAAATATTGCTTCAGAGATAAAAATGTCTTTTATAAGCAATATTTTTTAATCATTAGAAATGTATCAAAACTATAAATTTTGAAGATAAAATAAATATATTAAGAAAGTCTAGAGATTATTTAAGATATAGTTTCTTCTCTCATGGGGTGGGTTTGCAATATCTCCTAATCCTACAATCTCTATTTTTTAATTCATTATTTTTACCTTGTAATAAATTTTCAAAAAACATTACTAAATAATCAAATGTAGGATAAATTCCTCTTGGAATATTTCCATAAATACTTCTAACTAAAGCATTTCTAAAATATAAACTGTGTTCTTTAAACATATCATTATTAACATTAAATCCCATATTATTAAGATACTTTTTAATAAATACTGCTGTTGTTCTCGTGTTGCCTTCCCC
>CALVSV010000128.1 GCA_944359595.1 uncultured Bacilli bacterium | reverse complement strand
ATGATTTTGAAAATAAAACATTTAGAAGAGAAGTAGATCCTTTATTAAAAATAAAAGATGCATATCCTAAAATATTAATTGCTAGAACACATCATGATATGTATACATATGAGGGGATTCAAATAATTGATATTAAAGATTGGCTTACTAAAAATTAAAATAAAATAATGAAAAAGTTTAAAAATTGCACACTGTTAATATTTTGGTTCGAGATAACCTTATTTAAGACACCAGTGTATATAACAAATCCCTATATTTAAAGTTTTTTTTCTATGTAATTTATATTTTAAAACCAACTCAAAATATCCTTGAGTTGGTTTTATTTTATTATTAACTATTTAGATTGATAGTTTTGTCCAGCTACTTGGTTTTGTCCCATTTGAACTAAACGTTTTGTAATTTCACCACCAACACTACCATTAGCTCTTGAAGTAGAGTCAGGTCCTAAATTAACACCAAATTCATTAGCTATTTCATATTTCATTTTTTCGATAGCTTGTTTAGCACCAGGTACAACTAATTTATTAGTACTTTTGTTACTTGATTGATTCATTATTTTCACCTCCTACACTTATAGAATGTGATAAATAAATAAATCTATACATTTATTTAAAAATTTTATCAAAAAAAGTTTAAAGAACACTTTTTTCTTCTAAACTTTCTTCTTTAATATTATTTAATGTATTAACTGTTAGTTTAAAACAGTCAAATCTATTTTCAATTTGTTCAGTTATATATAATTTAGGATTAATAACTGGGTGTTTTGGCAAAAATATAGTACAACAATCCTCATATGGTAAAATACTAGTTTCATATGTACCAATTTTTCGTGCAATATCCATTATTTCTATTTTATCAAGACACGCAACAGGTCTTATAACTGGTACGTTTGTAACTTCATTTATTACTGATAAACTCGGTAATGTTTGACTTGCTACTTGTCCAATAGACTCTCCTGTTATTACAGCACTATATCCTATTTCGCCGGCAAAAGTACACGCAACTCTATACATCATTCTTCTCATTAGTGTAATCATATAACTATTTGCTTTATGTGCATATATTTCTTCTTGTGCATTTGAAAAATTAACAACATATAGTTTAATATCACTATCATATTTTTTTAAAATCTTTATTAATTTTTTTACTTTATTTAGTGCATCAATACTAGTATGTGGCGGTGAGTCAAAATATATACAATCAACATGAATTCCTTTTTTAAGCGCTAAATAAATCGCAACAGGTGAATCTATTCCGCCACTTATCATTGCAAGCGCTCTATCTTGAATTCCAACAGGATAACCACCTAAACCTTTTACTTTATCATAATATATAAATACGCCTTCTTCTCTTATCTCAAGATTAATTACTTTATCAGGATTTTTAACGTTTACTTTTAAATCACTATATTTTTTTAGAAGTTCTTCACCAAGTATTCGTGATATTTCCATACTATCTATTTCATAATTTTTATCTGCTCTTTTCGTTTTAACTTTAAAAGTTTTAAAATCATGATCTTTATATATTTCTATTATACTATTTTTAATTGTTTCAATATCCTTATTATCTAATTTATATACAATATCTATTTCATATATACCAAAAACTTCTTCTAGTTTTTCTATAATCTTCTTAATATTATCTGATATTATATACATTCTAGATCTATATTTTTTAATAGTATAATTTAAACCATCTAACTTTTTTACTATATTATTATATAATGTATCAACAAATAAATTTCTATTTCCTTTTTTTGTCGTTAATTCGCCATATTTAATCATAAGTATTTTTTCCATTTTAATATCCTCCTATTTAATATTTACTCAATATTTTAGCATTATAAAAATCAATATAAATAAATATAATTGATAATATTGTAATAGCTATGTATGTAATATGATAATTACTTAAGACACTAATAATTCCTAATATAAACCCATAAAAATATTGTATAGTTGATGTATTAGGACTAGACTTAAAATATGGTATAACATACACGCCTATTAATAATAACATAATTAATTCGTTAATAGCAAGCTTTTTTATAAGAAAAAATATAATTAATATTAAAATATAGCTAATACTTATTCTAAATTTAATAGCTCTGTTTTTAATTAAATATATTAATGATAAAATTAGTAATAATCCAAATATATATATATTATAATCTGTATTTATATAATTATTAAATATTAATATAAGGCTTAAATTTAAACTAATTTCATTTAACTTAAATAATTTACCAATAATACCAGTTAAAAAAGTCAAGCCCAAAATTAATATATACGAAGTATTTAGTGGAATTAATAAAGTAGTAATTAAACTAACAATTATAACATCAATATAATTTAATAAAGTAATTTTTCTTTTTTTATAACAATCATATATAACATTTATTATAAATAATGGTACAAAAACAGAAACAAGATGGAACAATATTATAAATCCATCTAAATATATTTTATACAAATTCATAACTATTAAACATATAAGTATAGTAATTTCAATTTTTTTCTTAGTAATATTTGACTTTACAAACGGTCCATTTTTAGTACTTATCTTCATTTTTTACCACCTCACAAGCATCAATTACATCCCTTCTTAAATCGATTTTAGAAGGACATATATAAGAACATAACCCACATCTAATACATTTATTAGGATTTAATAATTTTAGTATATTTTTATGATTTTTATATTTTTTTATATATGTAGGAGCAAGTCTTACTGGGCAAACGTTTACACATTTACCACAATTAATACAATCATGAGTTTTTTCATCTTTATAATTTTTTTGTATTGTAATACCAATAACGGATGCAGTAATTGGTATATCCATACTTGAAACAGAATTACCCATCATAGGACCATTTACAATAATAACAATATCTTTATATTTAAGTCCACCAATATTTTTAATTATATCTGATAATAATGTCCCAAATTTTACATATATATTTTGAGGATTTTTAACTGCATTACCACTTATTGTTATAATTCTACCAGTAATCGGTCTTTCATATTTTAATACTCTATATATTTCATATATAGTAGATATATTATTTACCATTATACTTCTTTCCATAGGGTTTTTCTTTATTTTGACATCATATATGTACGAAGCTAAATTTTTTTCATATCCTACTGGATATTTATCAGGTACTTTTTTAATTTTTATATTTGGATATGTACCCATATAATTTATAAAATCTTTTATACCAATTTCATTAAAGTCTTTTATAGCTATAACACACTCTCCTATTTTAAAAGCTTGCATAAGTGCATCAATAGCTTCTAAAATTTCTGATGGTTTATCATTCAAATTTGTAAAATCAGATGTAATATATACTTCGTCTTCTACTGCATTAACAATCAATTTATTAATCTTTAAATCCATTCCATATTTGAAATGTGTAGGATATGCACTTCCACTCATACCTACAACACCGTTATCTTTCATTAGTTTTATTATTTCTGAGCTAGTGTATTTCGATATATTTTTTTTGGCTCCTTTTTTAAATTTTTCTTTATTTAAAAAATCATTTTCTATAATAATTGTATTAACCATTGTATTATCTATATAAATCCATGGTTTAATATCTTTTATAGTACCAGATACACTACTTATAACTTTACAATTATACATATCATCTGATTTCGCCAAAACTTGACCTTTATATACATAATCACCAATTTTTAAGTCACAATAAATATTTTTATTTTTATATGTAACAAGTGGAATATATATATAATCAGCATCAACAATTTTCTTAAAAGTTTTTTTTATAGACATATTTTTATTATTTATGAGTTTGGTACCTCTTATCATATATATTCCTCATTTCTTAAATTATTATACAATATATTATATTAATTGTAAATATGACCAAAAACAATAAAAATATATTTATTTTTATTTTATTATTTGTTATTATAAGTATAGGATGTGATAATAATGGGTGAAACATTAGGCTTATGTAGTAATTATAACTTTGTTATAGTTGTATATTTTTTTAAATCATTAATTACTTTACTTAGTATAATTGTACCAATTGCATTAATAATTTTTGCATCTGTAGATTTTGTTAAAGCAGTTATGGTTAATGATGATGAAAGGAAAAAACTACAGTCACTTGCGATTAAAAGATTTGTTTATGCAGCAATATTTTTCTTTGTGCCAACTATAATAGCGCTATTGTTTGAAATTATTAATATCAATAATTATATAGGAACTGATAATTATGAGTCAGCTTTATGTTATAACGAAGCTACTAAAGATAATATAGCGTTTTTAAAAGAACAAAAAAATCAACAAATTAAAATGACGGAAGAAAACGCAAAACAACTAACACAACAAAAGCGTGAAGAAGCAAAGAAAAAGAGTGAAGAAGCTCAAAAGAAAATAGAACAAATTAAAAAAGAAAAAGAAGAAAAGGAAAAAAATGAAGCTTCATCTGGTAGTAATTCAACAAGTGGAACTTCATCAACTAGTAGTAATTCAAATAAAAAAGTTATGTTGATTACTGGACACTCACCAAATAGTTTTGATAGTGGTGCTGCATCAACATCTGGTCTAAGTGAATCAAAAAGAACTCGTGAACTTGCCCTTGTTATTGAAAGTGAATTAAAAAAATATGTTGATGTATCTATATTTAATCGTGATGTACTAGGGGATGATCTAGTTAATTATACTGGTAATATTAGCGCAACACAATATTTTGGAAGTTGCGAAAGTGGAAGTATTAGATATTCACAACAGTTATGCGAAAAATATTCACAAGATAAAAATACACTTAAAAATCAAGAATATGATTTTAGTGCTTACTCATATGTATTAGAACTTCATTTTAATGATGTTAATGGTACATTTATTACCGCTGCTACTAATTGTAGTGATGCTTCTAGTAAGTCATGTATGGTTAACGAAACAAAAGATGCGGTTGTAAAAATAGCTAATAAGATTATGGAGTATATTCCAAGCACAGGTATTAGCTATAATACATCGTCTAATAATGGTATTAGAGATGATTGGTACATGATAGAAAGATATATAAGAAATGAGTCAAATGTACCGGCAAGCCTAATAGAAGTTTCTGGAATAAACGAAAGTTTTGATAATACTGCTATGGCAAAAGCTATTACGCGTGGTATCGTAGAAGGGTTAGATTTAACATGGACGGAATAAAAGAATTTTTTCAAGAGAAAAAAGCAATTTGTATATTTACACTAATAATATTTGTTATATTTATAATTTTAACTATAATAAATACAGTTAATAAAAAAGATTTTGATAGTCCTACAACAACAAATAATATACTGTTTGTCGAAAGAAATATAGTACCTACTGAAAACAATCCAAATTATGAAAATATAATAGAAGTTGATTTAAAAAATAAAACTAGTGAAAGTTATATTAAATATACAAGATACGCTTCACTTGATAATTTAGAATACGGTAAGAAAAGAAAAGATGTTAATTATAATAGAAATGGTACATATAATTTAAATAGTATAGAATTTCTAAAAATAAATAACTTAATTAAAAAAATTTATAATAATAAAGAAGAATATAATAATTTAGGAGACATATATAATGGTATATATGAAAATATAGCAATAGAAAATCAAAAAATGGCAGAAAATAATAATATTAATAGTAATAATTATTATACTATATATTATTATGAAGTATATGAATTAATAGATAATACTACAAATATGATTGGTACAATATATAAAGAAAATGAATTAAAATTAGTTGAATATTTATTTAATATAGAATATAAAAATGAATAGAATTTATTTAAAAGTTCTATTCATTTTATTATTTATAAAATTAACATATGAATTATATCTACTTTTTAATATTGTTCCATCTTCAACTTTCTTTTTTATATTACATTCTTCTTCTTTTACATGCATACAATCAGAATATTTACATGTATTTGAATATTTTTTTATATCAACAAATAAGTCTTTTATTTTATTTATATCAATATTTGTAATATCTAATGCAGAAAACCCTGGCGTATCAGATACTAAACCATCATATATTTCAAATAATTCTACATGCCTTGTTGTATGTTTTCCCCTATTTAGTGCTTTACTTATCTCTCCTGTTTTAAGATGTAAGCCAGAATCAATTTTATTTAACAATGTAGATTTACCTGCTCCACTTTGACCAGTAAAAACTGTTAATTTGTTTTTAAATAATGATTTAAAAACATCTAACTCATCATTAGTTATAGTTATATATCCAATATTTTTATAATAAGTCATAATTTCTTTAAATTTGTTTTTTTCATTTTCATTACACAAATCAAGCTTTGTAAAACAAAGGATAGGTCTAATATTATTATATTCTAAAATCATTATCATTTTATCTAAAAGTAAACTTGAATAATCTGGATGTTTAACACTAGTTACTATTATTACTTGATCTATATTAGCAAGAGGTGGTCTTATAAGTTTATTTTTTCTATCTAAAATATTATCTATAACTTTTTTTTCAACATCTACTATTACTTTATCGCCAACTAAAGGGGTAATATTTTTATTTCTAAAATTACCCCTAGGTTTTACTTCAATTAATAAATTATTACATTTTACTGTATACAAATTACTAATACACTTTACTATTATTCCTTCTTTAACCATTTTTTTTACTTTCCCCGTTATTTGTGCTAGGCTTATTAGCATTTTCGCCTTGACTAGAGTTATTATCTGTTGTATTTTCTTTATCATTTTCATCTGGTTGTGTAGTGTTGTCAATTATAGTAGTATTATTTTCTTCTTCATTAGGTTCTTCTTCTACCTCAGGAGCTTTCGCAATAGTTATTGAAAAATTTGCTCCATTTGAAATAGCTGTACCAGCTCTCCTACTTTGCCATATTACTGTTCCTTCAGGAGCTGTAGTAGATTCTTTTTCATTTACAGTCAAACTAAGACTATATTTACTAGCAAATTCTTCTGCTTCTTCTCTAGTCCATCCTTCTCCTACCATATCAGGATATAAATCCATATTAGGTATATAAAGTGTAATTGTACCGCCCTTAGATAACTTAGTTCCAGCCTTAGGATTTTGATCAATAATTATATTTTCATCACTTTCATCCACATTTTCAACAGTCTTTTTCTCAACTATTACTGTTAATCCTTCAACTTCTTCAAGTCTTACTTTTTCTTCTAAATAATTTTTACCAATATAATCTTCTACTTCTATGTCAGCTGTTCCAATAGATTCATACAATGTTATTTTAGTACCTTTTTTAACACTTCTACCTATAGCAGGACTCGTTTTTACAACTTCGCCTTCTTCAAACTCATCGCTTTCTATTTTTTCGGTTTCGAGATTTACAACTAATCCAAGCTTTTCTAGTTCTTCTTCTGCATCTACAACTGTTTCACCGCTTACATCAGGTATTTTAATAACTTTATTATTATATGATGCGATAAAAGCAACAACTCCACCAGCAACTAATAACAACCCAATTATTATTATAGATACAACTAACGCAACTTTCTTTTTCTTTTTATCTTTTTTGTTATCTTTATCATCATCATCGTCATCGCTTATTTTAACTGCAATATCTTTATTTTCTTCTGCAATACTATCTAGATCTTCTATTTTTTCCATTATTTTTGTATCGTCCATATCATTTTCTTTATATTTATAAACTATACGTTTTTCATCTTTTCGAGATTCGTCTAAACAAGTTTCTAAATCTTTATGCATACTTCTTGCATCGACATATCTGTTTTTTGGATTTTTTGCTGTAGCTTTAAGTAATATATTTTCTATAGACATCGGTATTTCAGGATTATATAAAGTAACATCTGGTAATGGCTCTTTCATTTGTTTTAATGCAATTTCAACTGCATTTTCCCCTTTAAACGGAAGTGTTCCAGTAATAAGTTCATACATAAGTATACCAAGTGAATATATATCTGATTTTACACTACTTCCTTTTCCAGTAGCTTGTTCTGGTGGTAAATAATGTACTGAGCCCATAACTGAATTAGTTTGTGTAAGTTGTGTTGCATTCATCGCCATCGCTATACCAAAGTCTGTTATTTTTACTAAACCATTTTCCATAATCATTATATTTTGTGGTTTTATATCACGATGTATTATATATGAATCATGTGCATGGGCAATTCCATCAGTAAGTTGTAACATTATATCTACAACTTCAGGAAGTGTTAGTGCACCTCTTTTCTTTATTAGTTGTTTTAATGTTTTCCCTTCAATATATTCCATAACAATATAATACATTCCATCATCTTCACCAACATCATAAGTTTCTACTATATTTGGATGAGATAAACTACTAGATGATAGTGCTTCTCTTTGGAATCTTCTTACGAATTTCTCGTCATTAGCAAGATCTCCACGCAACACTTTAACTGCAACATTTCTATCTAAAATTGTATCATATGCTAAATAAACATTAGCCATACCACCTTCGCCTATTGTTTTAATGATCTGATATCTATCATTAATTTTTTGCCCCTTAACGATCATTGATCTTCACCGCTTTCTTTTTCTAAATATGCAATAGAAATATTGTCTAAACCACCTCTTGCGTTACTTTTTCTTACTAGTTTCATCACTTTTTCTTCTATATCTAGCTCATTATTAGTTACAACTTTTTCAATTTGTTCAAATGATAACATATTTGTAAGTCCATCACTACAAAGTAATATAGCTTGCAAGTTAGTATCAACATCAAATATATCTAATTCTACTATTTCGTTTGCTCCTAAAGCCTTCATTAATACATTTTTCTTTGGATGATTTTTAGCTTCTTCAATAGTTAGTTCACCTGTCTTAACTAATAGATTTACTAATGTATGATCTTGAGTTATCTTATGTATTTTATTATCTTTTATTACAAATCCAGATGAATCACCAATATTACCCATTAGTATAAAATCTGGAGTAATTATTGTTGTTACTAGGGTTGTCCCCATCCCCTTACTTTCTGGATGATCATATGTATGTTTAAATATTAAAGCATTGACTTCATTAACTGTATCTTTAAGCCAATTAATTGCATCTTGTTTATCCCCTACTGTAGATATTGATGTGAAACATTTAGCCAAATGATTTATCGCAATAGATGATGCAACTTCCCCAGCTTTATGACCGCCCATTCCATCAGCAACAGCCATTAAAACTTCTCCAGTATCATTTTTAACTACAGTTACACTATCTTCATTATGATCTCTTACGTTTCCTTTATCAGTTAAATAGTATGCTTTCATTTTATTTCCCACCTTTATTAGCACGCAACTGACCGCATGCTGCATCTATAAGTCCGCCAAATTCGCGTCTTATGGTTACATTAATACCATTCTTTTTTAGTATATCATAAAAAGCATTAATATTACTAGTATTACTACGTTTAAAAATAAAATTTTCTGTTTCGTTATATGGAATTAAATTTACATATGCATTCATTCCCTTTATAAGAGCACATAACTTTATGGCACATTCTTTTGTATCATTAATATCTTTTAATAAAATATATTCAAATGTTATTCTTCTGTTGGTTATTTTAGAATACTTTTTTAATACTATCATTAAATCATTTAAATTATATATTTTATTAATAGGCATTAATTTATCTCGCAATTCATTAGTAGGAGCATGCAAGCTTATAGCTAAATTTACTTGTATACCAATTTTAGTAAATTCTTCTATTTTAGGAATAATACCACAAGTAGATACAGTAATGTGTCTAGCACCTATCGCAAGTCCTAAATCATCATTTATTATTTTAATAAAATTTATGACATTATCATAATTATCAAAAGGTTCACCTATACCCATTAAAACAACATGACTAATTCTTATATTCTCACATTTTTCTACTAGTAATATTTGTTCTACCATTTCATATGTATCCAAATTTCTTCTTTTTTTAAGTCTACCACTTTCACAAAAAGCACACCCCATATTACATCCAACTTGAGTTGATATACATAAACTATTCCCATAATCATGAAACATTAAGACTGCTTCTATATAATCGTTATCATTTAATTTAAATAAATATTTTTTAACATCCTTACCCTTCTTTATTTCACATATTTTAATAAAGTCAAAAGAAAAATCATTATTCATTTTTTCTATTGTATCTTTTTTTATATTACTTATATTTGTAATGTCACAATTCTTCTTCTTATATAGATGATCAAATATTTGTTTTGCTTTATATTTTTTTTCGCCAATATCCAAAAAATATCCTTCTAAATATTCTTTTGTACAACCAAAAATATTTTTCATAAATTTCCTTTCTAATTAAAAAAAGTATAAAATGCTTGAGGTAGATCACTATTAAATTCCATTATTTTATTAGTTATAGGATTCATAATAACTAACTTAGACGCATGTAAATACATTCTATTTTTATTATCTTTAATTCCATATTTACGATCTCCTACAATTGGATGATCTATACTTGCCATATGAACTCTAATCTGATTTTTTCTTCCAGTTAAAATTTTTATATTTAACATAGAATATTTATTATTATATTTAATAGGTTTATATTGTGTAATAGCTCTATATGATCCTAATTTATTGCTTGTATGAACGTATCCATCTTTTTCCTCAATTAAATTTTTAGTAATTTCCCCACTTTTTATTATTTTCCCATGAATAATGCCAATATATTCACGTACTTTAACTAACTCATTATAATTATTTTGATATAAATTTTTTATTTTCATGTTTTTAGCGAACATAATCACTCCGCTAGTATCCCTATCTAATCTATGAATAACATATATTTTATTATTTTTATTTTTAATCTTAACATAATTAGACACTATATTATATAATGAATAATGCTTTTTCTCATCATTAATACTTAACAATTTATCTGGTTTATTCAATACAATAATATCTTTATCTTCATATATTATATCAATTATTTTTTTATATATTTTATCTTTAATATATTTATCTTTAACAATTATTTCATCATCAACATCAACAATATAATTTAATTTTTTAACAATCATATTATTAACTAAAACTAAATCATTTTCGCATAATGTTTTCAAATTATTTTTACTTTTATTTATATTTTCTTCTAATATATCTTTTAATACACATTTCCTAGTCACTTTTATTGTTATCATCTAATATTAATTTTGCTCCTCCAAAAATAGTTATAAAATTGATATGTACTGTTTTTTTGTTTTTCTTTTCGTTTGTATTTAATGATTTAACATTATCACCTAATATAGATGTCGATGTATAATCTATATTATATTTATCTGATACTTTTACTATTGTTTCTCCAAAAATCGTGTACACAACTATATTACATTCATCATCTAAATCTATATCAGTTAAATCCAACTTCATACTACCAAACACTGAATATGTTTCAACGTTATCATTTATTTTACCCTCAATTTTTTGGTTTATATCACTAAATATAGAATTATAAGTTTTAGATTTATTACTATTAACATTATATGGTTTTTTAAATGTAGAAGTATTATAAATTATAACAACTCCCAACGAAATAATTAAAACCGGAAATATTATTTTAATTAACCCTATAGGTAATATATCTAAACTAATTAATGTAAAAATTAGCCCAATAACACATACAACTATATTAAATATGTTAACTCTTTCATTTTTTGCTAAATTATACACACCACACATCAAAATAGTTATTGAAAAATAAGTAATAATTGAAAAATCAATAATAGGAAAAACCATTTCAGTTAATAACATCAATCCATATATTAAAATTAATATCCCTAATAGCATCATTACATCTCTCCTTATATATAAATTGTATATTAAAAGCCTTAATATGTCAATATAAAAAATTGTTACAAACTTAAAATAATTATATGTTTAAACATACAATTATTTTACAACAAATTCATAGGACGATGGTTTACCAGTGTCATTATTGAAGAAGGTTGCTGTATCCTCATCTTTTGCATAGGCAATATTCACATTATTTGTTCCAGTTAGCATAAGTTCCTTATCTGTTACATTTGATATATCAAAACTACTTAGATCTAATTCTGTCAATGATTCACATCCACCAAACATTAAATGCA
>CALVSV010000127.1 GCA_944359595.1 uncultured Bacilli bacterium | reverse complement strand
ATTTTCCTGCTAAAGTTAATTCTATAGGTCGTACATTTCGGTTAAATAATTTTAGATTTAATTCATTTTCTAATATATTTATTTGATAGCTTAGTGGAGGCTGAGCAATGTTTAATCTTTTTGCAGCCTTAGAAAAACTTTGTTCTTCAGCAACTGCAATAAAATATTTTAAGTGACGTAATTCCATAACAAACTCCTATTATACTTTTTATATATAATTATAGCATAAATTATGTATTTGAAATATATTTATAAATATGTATAATTAATAATAACTTTTATTATAGATATAAGGAGTATTTATAATGGATAATATAGAGATAAAAATATTGGATAGTAAACATGTTAAAAATTTAATAGATTTAATAAAACGTTGTTATGGAATGACATATTTCTATAAAAATTTTTATTGTGAAAATTATATAAAGAATATGATAGATAGTAATATAATAAAAGCTGTAATTGCTGTTAATAGTAATAATAAGATAATAGGTCATATTACTTTATTTAAAAATGAAATAATTGGAAATGTTGGTTTGATAGGAGCAACAGATAAATGTTTTTTAGGTGAACCAGCAATGTTAATGATAGATCCTAATTATAGAAAAAAAGGAATTGCAAATAGATTAATACGTTATTTATTAAATAATTTAAATTTATTTGATAAAAATTTAAAAGGTTTATTTTGCCCACCAATATCAAAACATGTATATTCTCAACTATTAATGTATAAAAATGGATTTAAGGATTGTGGTTGTTTAATATGTTATTATCCTAAAGTAAATTTAAGTCATTTAAATAATAACAATCAAAGAACATCGCTATTGTTGACTTATTTACCAATAAATATGAAAAGTGTTAAAACGATATATTTACCACCATTATATAAAGATATAATAAAATATATTTTTAATAATATAAATATAAATGTTATATATATTGAAGATAAAGATGTTATTAATAATATTTCATATAATAAATATAGTTCTTTTTATATAAAAATACATAAAAATTTAGGAAATGCAAATATTATAGTAAAAAATTTTGGTAATGATTTTTTATCAAAGATTAAATATATATTGAAGATATTAATTTCTAAAGATAATATAAAATCGGTATTGTTATTTTTAAGTTTGAATGTAATAGAAAGTAGTATATATATTGAAAGTTTAATAAATATAGGTTTTGTTTTTGCTGGTGTTTTGCCAGATACAACAGTAGGAGAAGCTTTAATATTACAATATATAAATGTTGAAGTATTAGATATTAACGATATAAAATGTTTAAGTGAAGAGTCTAAATATATTTTAAAATATATTAAAAAGATGTTGATATAAAGTAAATTTAGAAAGGTGTTATTTATGAAAATAAATTATTTATCAGATAATAAGACTATATTTGAAAAAAGAGATGTAGAGGAATTAATGGATAGTGTAAAGGATAATATATTAAAAAATAAATATATTGATGAATATATTATAAATTTGAATATAAATAATGCTGTACTTTTGAAAAGTTGTATAGTTAATTTAATGAAGTTTAGATTTGGCGTGGTAGGGAAATTGCCTAAAATTAATATATTTATTGATATAGAAAATTATAATATATTGGATAATATGAATAATGATATACAAGATTTTATTGTACCTATATTAAGTATTACAGATATTAAAAATATTTCATATGATTTTATGGATAATATAATAAAATTTTTAAAAAATAAAAATTGGAATTTAATTTTTATTTTAGAGGTTAGTAGTATTAGAAATTTAGAAAAGGCGATAAAAATATATAAATATTTAAAGTGCACATTTTTTGATGAAGAATTATATATTTTATTTAAATTTACTTATATTGATAATATTTTATTAGAAAAAGTATGTGAATATATTGATTATATGAGAGAAACAATTAATTTGTTAGCGAATAATAACGATTGTGTAATAAATATCTTATCTAAAATAATAAAAGAACAAGAAACTGGTATAACACAAAATTATGAAAAGAAATATTTAAAGATAGTAAATAAATTAAAAAAATCTAATATGTTAAAATTGGTGGAAAGAAAATCATTAATTAGAGATTCAATGATGGATTTTGTTATAAAATGAGGTGTTAATATGGATATAGTATTCGTGCAAGTACCTAATAAAACAATAGAAATAGCACCATTAGGTTCAAGTTTATTAGAAGGTTATTTAAAATCAAAAGGATATGCTGTTAAACAATATGATTTTAATGTGGAAATAAAAAATGAATTATTGAAAGAAGAGAATTTGTTATATCTTTATGAAAAAATAATACCATTTTTATTAAAAAATGAATTGCAAAGAAAAGAATATGAAAATTTGAAATATTTATTTAATATATTAGATGATTTGAATAGGAAATATTTATTTAAGAAAGTTGAAGAAGTAAAAATTTTATTACAACGAAGAAAATACCTCAATATATTTGAAGATAAAAATAATACCAATATTTTTGAATGCATTATAAAAATTTTGAGCTTAAGTAGCAATTTTTTTGAGCTCATAATAAGTAATAATATTATAGAAAATAAATATAGAGAATTTTTCTTTTTTAGATATATTCATAATAAAATAAAAGAGATTATACATTATAATTCTAAAATAATAGCATTTTCAACTGTTCAAATGCAGAGAAAAATATCTATTTGGTTATGTGAAAAAATTCGTAAAGATTATAATTATAATGGGATTATAATTTTTGGAGGTTCAGATATTACTTATTATAGAGAAAGATATTTTTTTAATTTTGATTGTATAGATTATTTAATTTACCAAGAAGGTGAGTTATCTTTACAAAAATTTTTAGAGTATTTAAATGGCAAATGCAATATAGAAGATGTTCCCAACTTAATATATAAAGTAAATAATATTGTTATAAAAAATAGAGCGGAAATTCCATATAATTTTGATAAAATAATACCAGACTTTTCAGATTTAAATTTAAATCTTTATTTAACAAATGCACTACCTATGCAGATATCAAGAGGTTGTAGTTGGGGAAAATGCACATATTGCAAGCATTTTAGAACATATGGTCAAAAATATTATGCAGGAAATGTAGAAAATAGCTTGGAAGTTATTGAATATTTAATAAAAAAATATAAAACTAATTTATTTCACTTTGTAGATGATGATTTCCCTAGAATTTTAAAAAATGAATTTTGTTCATTGGTACTAAAAAAAGAAATTAATATAAAATGGTTAACATATAGTAGACTCGATAAAGATATAACATATAATGATTTAAGCTTATGGTATAAAGCAGGTTTACGTGTTGTAGAATGGGGTTTAGAAAGTGCTTCACAAAAAGTATTGAATTCAGTAAAAAAAGGAATATCTATTAAAAGTATAAATAGGATATTATTTCAAGCAAACAAAGTTGGTTTATTAAGTAAATTATTTATGTTTCATAATTTACCAGAAGAAGATTATGATGATATATATACTTCTCTTCAATTTCTAAAGAAATTTGTTAAGTATAAAATAGTAAGAGCTTTTTGGGAAATATCTACCCCATTAGAGTTATTGGAAGGAACACCATTATATGATGAGGCAAATAAAAAATTGATATTTAAATCAGTATTTAAACCTAGAGGTATTTTAGAAGTTAAAGCTGGGTATATTCATCGTAAAAATTATCAAATAAAAAAAGACATTTTTAATAAAGAATTAGAAAATGAAGAAATTTATTATAAAAAACAAGGAATTTTAAATGTTAATGATGAAGCCATTATGTTTGATGTAATTATTGAAGAATTATCTAAAAAATATAAACTATATGCAAAGGTACGATAATATGCAAGGTATATTTTTTGCTCTATTGGCAGCGATATGTAATTCTTTGATTGGAGTATTTTCTAGTGTGCTTATATCACAAGGTTTATCTAGTGAAGAAATAGCTTTTTGGCGTTGTCTGATAGCTTTTATATTAATAGCATTATTTTATTTATATAAATATGAGTTAACGAACTTATTAATGGTAAACAAAAAAGAGATTTTAAGATATATAATATTGGCATTCTTTGGATTGAATGTGATGTATTTAGGAGAAACAATGGCTATATCATATATTAATATATCTCTTGTATC
>CALVSV010000126.1 GCA_944359595.1 uncultured Bacilli bacterium | reverse complement strand
TACCATTATCAATAATATCTTTTAATTCTTGAGACATACTAATTCTCCTTCCATGCTATTTATATAATAAATTTTATCAAAAATATATAATAAAGTCAATTTAATAACTTTAATTAGTTAAAAATATTATCAATTAATGTAATTTTTATAATCTAAATATTTGCCATCTTTTTGAAAAACCATATATAATTTATTATCATTAACTTCACCTAACAAATTCCCTTTTTCGACATAATCATATAGCTTTACATTTATATTATCTATATTACCATACCAATAATCTATGCCTTTAGAAGATTGTATTATAACAATATTTCCATAATGTTCTTTTTCTCCTACAAACACCACAATACCATCTTCTATAATAGGAACTAAATAATTATTATCTACACTTAAATATACACCATCATAATATTTTTCATCTTTACTATATTTTAATTTTTCATTAAAAACTGTTTTTTCTTCAAAAAAATTATTAAACAATGGGAATTTATCTCCTAAATATTTTGTATATAAATCATTTACATAAGCAAAATTAAAACTAGTCTCATATATATTTTCCTTTATAAATGCTCTAACCTTATTATATTTTTTAGATACTATTAAAGTAATTATTACTATTAAACTACAAATTAAGACTTGTACTATAAACTTTTTAAAATATTTTTTAAATTTATTATTTTTGTTATTGTTTTTATAACTCATATTATCACCAATTAATTATATTCTAATAATATTAAAAATAATATATCCATAATAGGACATATTATTTCTTTCTATAAAAACAAACATATGTAGATCCATATTTTTTTTCTTTGTACTTTTCTAAGTTTATTTCTAAATCAGTTAAATATAATTGATCTATTTCACATATGACAATACCACCATCATTTAACAAATCATTTGCTGAAATATACTTTAAAATATCATTTACTATATGTTGTTTGTATGGTGGATCAACAAATATTAAATCAAATTTAATATTTTTATCTTTAAAAAACTTTAAAGCATTATTATAATCATCAATAACCAATGCACATTTACGCTCTATACCAAAATCAAAAATATTTTTATTAATAATTTTAATACATTCAATATTATTATCTACAAAATAAACTTTTCGGGCACCATTAGATATTGCTTCTATTCCAAGCGATCCACTTCCAGCAAACAAATCTAAACACACGCTATTATCTATTTTACCTTGTATACTAGCAAATACACTTTCTTTAACTCTATCCATAGTTGGTCTAGTACCATGGATATTCATTCCATCTATTTTTCTTCCCTTTAAAAAACCACTTATAACTCTCATATTAATCTAACCATGTTCCACAAACAAAACAAACTTTATAATCTTTTCTTAGTTTTTGACCACATCTAGGACATCTTCTATATCCTTCTTCATCAGATGTAAATATTTCAGTTTTAACAAGTCTTCCATCATTACTTCCATGTAATAATTGATGATTTTGTTCTTGTTCTTGATTATCTGAATGTATTGTTGGCATCGTATTATTAAATGGATTAGGTTGCCCACTTTGAAATTGAGTTGGCATTTGATTTTGTATATTGTCATTATACATTCCTGCATTATTCATTTGCTGATTGTACATAACACCTTGATTAAACATTTGATTTTGCATAACATTACTTTCACCAGAACCTATGTTTTGGTTTTGTGTATTAGTTCCATCATTAATAATCTTTTTAATATTATCCAATTGATTATGCTTTCTTAACTCATTATTATAATTATATTCAACATTGCTGATTACATTATCTTGACGAAAATTATTTTGATTATTAATCGCTTGCGCCCTCATCATACTATCATTTAAATCAATAGTTCTAACATTTTGATTGTTAAAATATACCCCATTTGAACTAGGATTTTTTAGTACATTATTATTAATTATATTTCTGTTAGTATTTGAATTATCATTAACACCAACAAAATTACTATTATATTTATTAAAATCATCTAATATATCATTTTTATTAGAATTATTATTAATATTATTGGGGTTAGTATCAATCACTTCTTTTGGTTTAAAAACTTTAAACATATTTTCACCTCTTCTTATCTTAATATTAGTATAAAATATAAAACAATTTTTTTCAAGTAACTAACGTATTATTTTAAAATAAATTAATAAACTAAATAATGGTGATTATAATGAAATATATATCAATAAAACAAACAAACAATATAATAAATATATCTATATGTCAAACTAATAAAAATATAAAAAATAAAATATTAATAGATTATAATCAATATTTAAATAATAATAAATTACTAATAGATAATATAAATAAATTAACTACTAATAATAATTTAATATACACTTTATTAATATCAAATAAATTGTTATTTAATGATATTATTAGTATTATTCATAAATTAAAAAATATAACAATACTAAATATAAATATAAAAATATTATTAGATAATAAATATATTTATAAATTAATAGAATGTAAAAATATTAAAATAATAAGATGTTATGATATAAATACAAATATATATAATCTAATAGATGAAAATAAGAAAATATTTATTACATACAACAATATATATACTACTAAATTTTATAAATTAAATAATATTAGTACTAACTCTGAATTATATTATAAAAATAATATTATTATTAATGATGAATGTAATATAGATGATATAGAATATTTTTTATCAATTAATAATAATTTAAGTACTATAAATATATATTATAATAATTATAAATATATTAAATTTATTGTTAATATATTATTAAAATATAATAAGCATGATATTATTATAAATATCGATATTAACGAAGACAATTCGAAAATATTAAGTAAAAGTTTTAAATATTTAAAACTATTGGAAAAGAAAAAGTGTAAATCCAAAAATATAGATTTACGTTCTAATTATTCTAAAGAATATAAAAATAAATATGCCATCAAACAATTAAATAATATTTATTTAAAAAATTCTTTATTTATAATTTCTTTTATAATTTTAACATATTATTCAACTTCAATATATTATAATTATCAAACTGATAAAGCCATTAAAGAAATACAAGATATATCAAATATATTAAGTAATTTAGATGATACTAATATAGAAATTAATAAAGATGATAATAATCAAGAAACAATCGAAAATAGTACAACTAATAACAGTTCTAATAATAGTAGTTCTTCATTAACAGAAGATTTTAATAAATTAATAGAAATAAATTCAGAAGTTGTAGGTTGGCTCAAAGTTAAAAACACTAAAGTAAATTATCCAGTAGTAAGACATAGCGATAATGATTATTATTTAAATCATAATTTTTATAATAAAGTAAATAATGCTGGTTGGGTATTTATGGATTATAGAAACGAAATAGATGATATGGATCAAAATACGATTATTTATGGTCATTCTAACACTCGTGGGGATACAATGTTTGGTTCATTATATAAAGTGTTGGATAAAAGTTGGTATACAAATAAAGATAATCAAATAATTAATTTGCGTACTTTACATGAAAATATAAATTATCAAATATTTGCTATATATATTACAGATCCAGAATATTATTATATATGGACAAACTTCTTTAATAATACAACTAGATTTAATACATTTATATCAGAAGTTAAATCTAAAAGTATATATGATTTTGGTATAGATGTTAGTATGTCAGATAAAATACTAACTTTATCTACGTGTTATAATAATGGTACACAAAGAATAGCCATACATGCAAAAAGAATATAGATGATTATTCTTCTTCATCTATATTTTCTTTTTTTACTAATACTTCTCTTGGCTTAGATCCATTAGCTGGTCCTATTATACCTCTTTCTTCTAGTAAATCAACTATTCGTGCTGCCCTATTATATCCTAATCTATACTTTCTTTGAAGCGATGATGCAGATACTTTTTGTGTAGCTATAACATATTCAACTATTTCATCATATAAAGGATCGTCATATTCTTCTTTTTCTAATTTAGATGATACATCCTTTTTTTCTAGGTCAAGCAATTTTTCATCATATTTAGCTTTTTGTTGTTCTATAACAAAGTCAACTACGTTTAATATTTCATCTTCTGATATAAAGTTTCCTTGTACACGTTCTGGTACACTCTCTCCCATTGGTAAAAATAACATATCACCTCTACCAATAAGTTTTTCGGCACCAGTCATATCAAGTATTGTACGAGAATCTATACTAGATGATACTGCGAAACTAATTCTTGATGGAATATTTGCTTTAATTACCCCAGTAATTACATCTGTAGATGGTCTTTGAGTTGCGATGATTAAATGAATACCCGCAGCACGAGCCATTTGTGTAATACGCATGATAGAGTCTTCTACTTCTTTTGACGCTACCATCATTAAATCTGCAAGTTCATCGATGATAACTACTATATATGGTAATTTTTTTAATCTTTCATCTTCTGCAAGCTCCAAATTTCTTCTTTCTACATATTCATTATAACTTTTTATATTTTTAGTTTTACTACTACTAAATAAATCATATCTATCTTCCATTTCAGATACTATTTTTTGTAAAGCAATACTTGCTTTTTTAGGATCTGATACAACAGGTGCGAGTAAATGAGGCACCCCGTTATACATTGATAATTCCACCTTTTTAGGATCTACCATAAGTAATTTTACTTCATCAGGTTTAGCTCTCATAAGTATAGATATTATTATACCATTAATACATACTGATTTACCCGATCCAGTCGAACCTGCAACAAGTAAATGAGGTGTTTTATCAATTTCAACAAACACTGGATTTCCCATTATATTTTTCCCTAGTGCAGCTACTAATTTATTTTTTCTTAACGATTCTGGAACAGTAGCTATAATTTCTCTCATTGTTACAACAGATGTTTTAGGATTTGGTATTTCTATACCTATAGTATGTTTACCTGGTATAGGAGCTTGTATACGCACGTTTTTAGCGGATAATGCAAGAGCTATTTCTCTATTTATTCCTAAAATTTTATTTACTTTTGTTCCTGATTTTAGTTCTACTTCATATTGTGTTACAGTAGGACCTACATGAACTTCTGTTACGTGTCCTGAAATTTGAAAATCTTTAAAAACTTCTTCTAATTTTTTTACAATATCTTTAATTTGTCCATCGTTATTAGTTTTTCTATTCTTTTTTGGTTCAGCAAGTAACGATATAGGTGGTAATTTATAATTATCGTTATATACATATATATCATCATTATTATGAATAACAGCTTCTTTTTTTATGTTTTTATCTGCAACTTGTTCTATATCATTTACACTTGATATAACAATTTTATCTTCTTCTTTTTCTTCTTTTACATTTTCTATTAAATCTGGCATTTCTATCTTAACATCAACATTAGGTGCATCAGTATCTTCTTTATCATCTTCGTCATCACTTCGTACAAATATAGATTTAATTTTTTCACCAATCCATTTAAATGTTTCAATAATTGACACATTAAATAATAATATTATTCCGAATATAATTAATGATGCTGATACAACTTGTGCACCTTTAACAGTTAAAAGTTTAACAAAAACAAACGAAAATAAAGCACCTATTATACCTCCACCATCTACAGAATCAATACTTTTTAAACTTATCATAAAATTATCTATAGTTTCTTTAAATATATCTATTCCGTCACCTAATTCAATTACATAACTTAAGTGCGAAAATAACAATATAGCTAAAAATATTAAATATAATCCAACTAATCTGCTAGTCCAAAAATTTGGCATTGCTCTTTTTACCATCATATATATTCCGCATATAAACATTGCGACTAATATAACTTGATACCAAGATCCTGCTAGAAACACACCAAAACCTCTAATTAGACTACCTACTATACCATATCCACAAAATCCTATAATAGAAATTAATACTATTACTAATCCTATAATCTCATTACTATATTTAAAGGCATTATCCTTTTTTGTATTTTTTCTAGTTTTTTTCTTTGCCATAAATACACCTCAATTTTTATACATAAAAAGTATATCACTAAATAGTAATTTTGAAAAGATATGTTAGATAAAATATGACAAAAATTATTTTACAACAAATTTATATGTTGACGGCTTAGCAGTATCGCTATTAAAGAAGTTTGTTGTCTCCTCATCTTTTGCATATGCTTTTTTTACACTATTTGTATCTTCAAACATTTTAGTTTTATCTGTTACATTAGATACATCAAAACTACTTAAATCTAATTTTTCTAATGCATAACATCTTATAAACATATACGACATATCTGTAGTTTTTGATGTATTAAAATTAGATATATCAAGTTCTTTTAATTCAAAACATTCATCAAACATATGTGCAGTACTTGTTACATTAGAAGTATCAAAATTA
>CALVSV010000125.1 GCA_944359595.1 uncultured Bacilli bacterium | reverse complement strand
TAAATAAAGTAAAACCATTTTATAATAATATAAGTTTAAGAAGAATAAGGAAAATATTATCATATAATTTTGAGAAAGGATTAGTAGACATAATGTGTTATTTAACATTACATCAAAAATCAAATTTCTAATATAAAAACAGTAAAATTTCCTTTTATTATAAGGCTTATTCTACTGTTTTAAATTTATTTCATGTTTTTATTGTTTTTATCCTGGAAATTTTTATTTTAGGATTGACTTTTATTAAAAAAAAGTGTATATTAAAGTTGCTTAAGAAATTAAGTAAACATTATTATTATACTAACTATAATAATAACAAAAATCACTAAGCAAGAAACACAAAAAAGCTAGTCTATTCCAGCTATGAGTGGAATTAAAACATAGGTTGTTCGCACCTTAAAAAGAACATATTGATACTAGAGAGCACACTCTAGTATTTTTTTATTAAAATAAAAAAATTAGCACTTTCATATTGACATTGCTAAAGCATAGTATTATAATGTAATTGTCACTTGAGATATAAGAGTGTTAGAGGGTGATAAAATGCTTAGCGATAGAAGTAAAAATGTATTAAAAATTATTGTAGAAGAATACATAAAAAGCGCTAAACCAGTTAGTTCTTCATCTATTTGTGAATTGCTTAATTGTTCTAGTGCAACCATACGAAATGTTATGGCTGAACTTGAAAATAGTGGTTACATTGAAAAAACACACATATCATCTGGAAGAGTTCCTAGTGAAATTGGATACAGATACTATGTTGATAATTTAATGGAACCTAAGGAAATGACAGGAGAAGATATGCTTAAACTTCAAACAATATTTTCTAACAATAATTTACAATTAAGTGATGCAATAAGTAAGAGTTTAGAAATTATTTCTGAATTAACAAATTATACATCTGTAATTTTAGGAAGTAGTGCGAATGAAAATTTACTTAAACAAGTTCAAATACTTCCACTAGATGGTAAAAATGTTGTTGCTTTAGTAATTACTGATAAGGGTCATGTTGAACATAAGAATTTATCGATTCCAGAAAACATTTCACTTGAGGAAATGAAGAAAGCAACTGAAATAATTAATAAATTACTTATTAATACTCCAATAGACAAAGTATCAGAAAAACTAGAATATGAGATCAAACCAATAATAGGAAAATATGTTAAGCAACACGAAATAATATATGAAACGTTTTTGAATGTATTTAATGATGTTGCGCATAAAAGTACTATGCATTTTGTTGGAAAAAACAATCTTTTAAATCAGCCAGAATTTAATAGTGTAGATAAAATAAAAGATATTATAGAAAAATTCGAAGATAAAAGTTTAGTTGATCATATAAAAGCTAATGAAGATGGTATAAATGTCTATATTGGTAGTGAAAATGAATTTGATGAAGATGTGACAATTATAAAAAGTAAGTATAACATCAATGGAGAAGTTGGAACAATTGCTATCGTCGGTCCAAAAAGAATGGAATATGATAGAATTATTGGACTTTTAGAATATTTAAATTCTAATATGAATAAATAAAAGGAGGCGAAAGCGTGGAAACAGAAGATATTAAAGTTGAAAAAATTGAAAAAGTGCCAAAAAAAGATAAACAGGAAAAATTAAAAAATAAAATAAAAAACGATAAAAAAGATAAATTAAAAGAAGAGTTAGAAAAACTTAAAAATGAAAATTTAGATCTTAAAAATAAATGTTCATCACTTGAAGATAAAATAATTAGAATGAGTGCTGATAATGTAAATTATAGAAAAAGAAAAGATGAAGAAGTTTCTAAATTGTTAGAATATTCAAATTATGATATAGTAAAAGATCTTATGCCAATAATAGATAATTTAGATTTAGCATTATCTAAAACAAAAACAGATAGTGAAGAAGTTAATAAATTTTTAGAAGGATTTAAATTGATAGAAAAAAACTTTTATGATGTTATGCATAAATATGGAGTTGAAATAATAAATCAATCCAATGTTGAATTTGATCCTAGTTTTCATAACGCAGTTATGATAGAAGAAATATCTGATATATATGATAACTTTGTAACTGAAGTTATGCAAAACGGATATAAATTAAAGAACAGAGTAATTAGACCTGCGATGGTTAAAGTAAATCAAAATCCAGATAAAGTATATAAAGAAGAAGTTAATGAAAACTTAGATGAAAAGAAAGGTGATAAAAATGAGTAAAATAATAGGTATAGATTTAGGTACAACTAATAGTTGTGTCGCAATATATGATGGTGGTGAAGCAAAAGTTATTGCTAATCCTGAAGGAAATAGAACAACTCCATCAGTAGTTTCAAGTAAGAAAGGTGAAATTATTGTTGGTCAAAAGGCAAAAAACCAAATGGTTACTAATCCAGATACAGTATATTCTGTAAAAAGATATATGGGTACTGATAAAAAAATTAAATTTAATGGTAAAGATTATACTCCTCAAGAAATATCAGCTATGATATTATCAGATTTAAAAAATACTGCTGAAAGTTATTTAGGTGAAAAAGTTGATAGAGCTGTTATTACTGTTCCTGCATATTTTGATGATTCTCAAAGACAAGCAACTAAAGATGCAGGTAAGATTGCGGGACTTACAGTTGAAAGAATAATAAATGAACCAACTGCTGCAGCGTTAGCGTATGGCTTAGATAAAGATGAAGGACTACATACAATATTAGTATATGACCTTGGTGGTGGTACTTTTGACGTATCAATAATGGAACTTGGTGATGGTGTGTTTGAAGTGTTATCAACAAGTGGTAATAATAAATTAGGTGGGGACGATTTTGATGAAAGAATTGTTGAATACTTAGTTAACGAATTTAAAAAAGAAAATGGTATAGATTTATCTAGTGATAAAATGGCTATGCAAAGACTTAAAGATGCTGCTGAAAAAGCTAAAAAAGATCTTAGTGGTATGTCATCAACACAAGTATCATTACCATTTATTTCACAAGGTGAAGAAGGTCCATTGCACTTAGAAATTAATTTGTCAAGAGCCAAATTTGAAGATTTAATTAGAGATTTAGTTGAATCTACATTAAAACCAGTTAGAACAGCACTAAAGGATGCTAAACTAGAAGCAAAAGATATAGATAAAATAATTCTTGTTGGTGGATCTACTAGAATTCCTATGGTACAAGAATTAATCAAAAAAGAATTAGGTAAAGAACCACATAAAGGTGTTAACCCTGACGAAGTTGTAGCTATGGGTGCTGCTATTCAAGGTGCAGTACTTACTGGTGATGTAAACGATATAGTTTTACTTGATGTAACACCACTTACATTAGGTATAGAAACATTAGGTGGAGTTATGACACCGCTTATTGAAAAAAATACTACTATTCCAGCATCACGTTCACAAGTGTTCTCAACTGCTGCAGATAATCAACCAGCTGTTGATATACATATATTACAAGGTGAAAGAAGTATGGCTGCCGATAATAAAACTTTAGGTAGATTCCAACTTACAAATATTCCACCTGCACCACGTGGAGTACCACAAATCGAAGTTACATTTGATATAGACGCTAATGGTATAGTTAATGTAAAAGCGAAAGATTTAGGTACAAATAAAGAACAATCAATAACTATTACAGCTTCAACTAATCTTTCTGATGAAGAAATAGAAAGAATGGTTAAAGAAGCTGAAGCAAATAAAGAAGCTGATGCTAAACGTAAAGAACTTGCTGATACTAAAAACGAAGCTGAACAAGTTATTTTTGCAACAGAAAAAGCTATTAAAGATCTAGGTGATAAAGTATCAGATAAAGATAAGAAAAAAGCAGAAGAATTAATAGAAGATCTTAAAAAAGCATTAGAAAGCGATGATGTTCAAGATATTAAATCTAAAAAAGATAAATTAAACGAAAAAGCTATGGAATTTGCAACTAAAGTATATGAAGAAGCTGCTAAAGCAAATCAAAATAGTACTGATAATACA
>CALVSV010000124.1 GCA_944359595.1 uncultured Bacilli bacterium | reverse complement strand
ATTATTTTTCTTTTTAAATGTTTCTTCTTTTTCTAATATAATTTTAGTTTCATCTTTAATATTTGCAAATTTTTCAACACTTGAGAACATAGTTGGATAATTATCAGTTATAAATATTGCATCAATCTCCTCATCGTATAAATCATTTAGCATTTCTAAGTATTCATCATACTCTTTAATATCGTTATCATCTTCAAGTTTATTTTCATCTATCATATCTGTCGCTATTTTATTATCTTCTTCTGCTGTCTCTTTTGATATATAACCTAATTTCATATCTTTAATATCATCTACATCTTCTATATCCTCATTACTAGTTAATGTAATTAAATCAGTTGTATAAGTAATAGATGATTTATTTATACTACTTATTGGATTATATATTTTATATATTACATACGATGCAAAAACTTGACCAACAATAAATATAAGTGATAACAAAAAATATAAAATTCTAGATCTAATCTTCTTTTTTTGCTTCATTAATGATGACATATATCCACTAATAAACATAATCATTATAAATACTAAAAGTATCATAACTATATATCTTACAATTGTTTCTATACCACTAAGAAGAGATAAGAAATATATTAAAAAACCACCTGATATAATTTCAAGAACAAGTAAAATTGTAAACAAAACGATTAGTTTTTTACTCTTTGCTCCTTTTACATATTCTCTGAATTTGCCAATTTTTTTTAACATAACTACCTCCAAATTCTAAAACATCATTATTATATCGCATTTTAATAAAATAGACAATTAAATGAACATTATTTATAAAAAAAATTAAAAAAATTATATATTTTTTATTTAATTTATAAAATATTATGATATTATAATAAATGTATTAAATTTAAAGCAAGCAAGGGAGAATCATATATGACAGATAAATTATTAAAAAAAATCATTTATTTAAGACATATATTAAAAATGTCAATACCATATATTTCTAATAAAATAGGAATATCTATACAAGAATATGAATTATTTGAAATGGGCAAATTAAATTTAAGTGATGAACAATTATCAAAATGTTTACAAACCTTAGGAATAGGGGAGTTATACGAAAGATATAGTATTATAAAAACTATTGATAACAAATATGAAAATATAGAATATATACATAATAATAATTTTAATTTTGGAAAAGCAATGGATATTTTAGGAAAAGAAAAACCAAATTCATTAGCTTTATTACATGTAGATGAATTAGGAAAAGAAAGAGAGTTTACTTTTGAAGATATTAGTAAACTATCATCAATGGGTGCCAATTATTTTAAATCATTAGGAATTAAAAAAGGTGATAGAGTAATGTTAGTTTTAAAAAGTGTATATCAATTTTGGTATATTTTAATCGCATTACATAAGATTGGAGCAATAGTTATTCCATCTACTCACATGTTAAAGAAAAAAGATTATGAATATAGAATAGATAATGCAGAAGTAACTACTATTATAACTGTAAATGATGAAAATATTATTTCTGAAATAGAATCATGTAAAAATATTAATAATATTAAAAATAAGATATGTGTAAATGGAAAAAAAGGTAACTGGGAAGATTTTGATAAAAACATAGAAAAATACAGTACTACTTTTACACCAGAAACAACTACAAACAAAGATCCAATGATAATATTTTTTACATCTGGAACAACAAATGTACCAAAAGGGGTAGTTCACTCATTTACATATCCATTATCACATATTGTAACTGCAAAATTCTGGCAAAATGTAAATAAAAATGGATTACATTATACAATGTCAGATAGTGGATGGGCTAAATTCTTTTGGGGAAAAGTATATGGTCAATGGTTATGCGAAGCACCAGTTTTTGCATATGATTACAACGGGAGATTTGAAGCTGATAAAATATTAGAGATGATAGAAAAGTATCAAATAACATCTGTTTGTGCTCCAGCAACAAATTATAGAATGTTTAATAAAATTGATTTAAGTAAATTTGATTTATCATGTGTTAATGATTTCACTGTTGCAGGTGAACCCCTAGAAAAAGATTCATACATCAAATTTTGTAGTGCCATAAACAATCAAATAAGACCTGCCTATGGTATGAGTGAAGCAGCAATGGTAACTGGCAATTTAATAAATATGGATAATGATCCTAGTAGTATTGGTACAATAAATCCAATGTATAATACAAAAATAGTAGATAAAAACTTAAAAGAGTTAAAAAATGGTCAACACGGACAACTTATAATAAAAACTAAAGAAGAAAATCCTGGTATGTTACTTGGTTATTTGAAAGATAAAAAAATTGTATCCCCATTAATAGATGGATATTATCATACAGGAGATGTAGTATATCAAAGTGATGATGGTCGAATCCATTTTGTTGGAAGAAATGACGATATTATAAAAACGTCTGGATATAAAGTTGCTCCACCAGAAGTAGAAGATATAATAATGGAATTATCGTACGTAAAAGAATGTACAGTAATAGGAATACCAGATGAAATAAGAGGTTCTATAGTTAGTGCTTTAATAGTTTTAGAAGATAATGTTAAAAATTTAGAAAGAAAAAAAAAAAAAATACAAAAATATGTAAAACTTAAAACATCACCATATAAATATCCTAGAAAAATTATATTTTTAAAAGAATTGCCAAAAACTATAAGTGGTAAAATTGATAGAGGTAAAGTTAAAAAATTAGGCTTAAATTATTGTTAAACCATGTTGTAAACAACTATAATTATATTAGCAAACAAACAAAATGTTCATAAACTTTAATGTTTATGAACATTTTGTTAACATATTTTCTCTAAGTTTTTTAATTTTGTTGATAGGGTATTCGGTATATTTGGCTATTGTTTGATCATCAAGGTTATCGTTTAACATATTA
>CALVSV010000123.1 GCA_944359595.1 uncultured Bacilli bacterium | reverse complement strand
AACGAAGAATACTCGGTCATGCGACAGGAGATGTTACCGATACTGTATATACTCATAAAAATCTTAAACAGCTACGAAAAGCTATAAATAAGATAAAATAATTTGTTACTAATAAGATACTTTTATTTTTTTTTAACATTAGTAAAAACAAGGTTCTGTATATATTTATTAGTGTTACTATTGTTACCTATAAAAACAATAAAAATAACACATTTTTAAACTTAAAAACCGTTGCAAAAGCTATCCAGCCTTTAATTGCAACGGTTTATTCTTTATATATAATTTATAAAAATATTAATTATAATCATTGTTTATCAGTCTCTTTTTTTGTTTTAGATTCTATAACTATTTTCGTGTTAAATAGTTTTTTTATTTTGGTATATATCTTTTTAAACATATGCATCAACCTTTCATTAGACAGTGGGGAAAATCCGATATTATACAAGTAGAAGCCTCTCAACATTTTGTTATAAGTAAACATATATCTACAAAAAGTGAAGGTATTACACTGTTCACCATAGATGAAGAAGGTGGAGACATAAATAATGGTAAATGTATTGTTTATTACAATGCTGGAAACACCAGTAATTTTACACTTATGTTAAAAAAATTAGATACTAATTCTTTATCTGCAAGAGTCATTTGGTGTTGTATCAGTTAAACAGTGGGGATTGAGTATTTGGGATAATAGTATAAATACAGGTAGTAAAGAGATAACTTTTCCAATATCGTTTTTAAGTAATGGATATGAATTATTAGCAATACATCATTACGAAAGAGCAAATGATAGTTTTTTATGCATAAAAATTAGAAATATGACAAAAACATCTGCTATTTTAGATTTCAAAGATGTATCAGGAACTAATAATCTTTATGGTAGAGCGTATTATTTTTCTTTAGGTAAATAATTAAGCACCAATAGCAAACCATTGCACATATAATCCATTTTGACTTTTTCCTTCTATATCTCTAACATCTAAAATAGCTCGATTAACAGAAGCAGTGTCATTAACAAATTGTACACATGAAGGTAATGGATTAGTTGATAAAACATTTGGAATCGCTAATACTCTAGCTGTTTTCGTAAATGAAATATTAAAAGGTATAGGATTTTCTAATCCAGCTTTATTTATTCCCCACTGTAGGTTGATGAAACACAGTGGGGATATTGGAATATAGGAGAAATATCTATCTCAAAACTTATATCATTAGATAAAAATATATCATCTTCAAGTAGTAGTGTTACTGTTGGAATTTTAGATGAAGCTGGTGGTCAAACTAATACAGGTAATGTATTACTGTATTATTCGAGTGGAAATTCGACAAGTATACAATTTATGTTAAAAATAATAAGCGATAAATTAAATGCTGGAATAAGATGGTTCAATATAAGTGGTAAGTAATTATTTTCCTATAATAACAATAAACATAAGACCATAAAAATATTTTGTAAGCATATCTTTATAATGTACATCAAACTCAGATACATTAGTAGCACCAGTAGTTTTAGATATTCTAGCTAAATATATTCCACTAGTTGTATCTCCAGAATAATTATGAGTTACAATCCCACCTAAAAATATATTAAGTGTTATTGGCAATTTAAAATTAGTAGAAATAACTTCCGTTCCATGATAAATAATACTCCCGCAAACTCCCCACTGTTTAAAATTTACCTAATGCTATCCAACGACAAAAAGTAGCAATTCTTTTTGTATGGTCTGTATAATTTACTCTAACACCTACACATTTAAAACTATTATTAGTAATATTATAAAAACTTAATATGCAAGGGTCATTATATTCGTTGTAATCAGTACCTACTATTGTCTGTATATTAGCATTTATGGGGAGTATTACTTCTGCAATATCTCCTTCTTTGCCAAGTATTCCCCACTGTTTATTTGAATACTCCAAGCCATATACAATTTACATTTTCTGCAAAAAAAGATTTTCTGTACATTGATATTCCATTAGGTGGCTGATGATATCCACCAAAAACAGAATGTACACCTTGTCCATAAGCAAAAGTAGAAAATCCTAATATTCTACTAAAGTTTATTGGCAAAGTTATATTTTTTTCTGTGGTAGAGCCATCAAATAAGATTTTTCCCCACTGTCTATTTACTAATACAGAACCATGCAAAAGTCCAAGGTGTTGCATCAAATAAAAATCTAATCTTATTATTTTCTATTACATCGTACCCTAAATATGCACCTTGAGGATTTCCATTATTTGTAATATCTGTTGCAATTGCAAAAAGTATCTTAGATGATGTTATATTTAAATTTGGTGTTATTAACGTATTACTACTATCACCATAATTTCCCCACTGTATAATTGCGTCCCCAAATAATTTACCAAGGCAGATATAGCCATTTTGGGCTATATTATATCGAATACCTAGTGTTTCTAACCAGCTATTAATTTGCTCTTGTGCCCATGATTTTATTTTGCTTTTTATATTATCTGTAGTTGCACTGGATATTCCTAATAAACTAGCGATGCTTTCTTTGCACCAACTTTGCACGCTAGTTTTAACACTCTCCATAGTAGCAGAAGCAGAGCCAAACAAATGTTTAATTAAATTAGAGTGTGCATTTTCATCAGCATCATGTTCATTGAGCATTTCTATAGTTACGGCATTACTTACATCAACTCGACCTGAAACATTATCTGTATCACCAACGCCTATATTTATCATTAGACGCTGATATGGTATTTCTTTTGTTTCATCATCAATATATCCAGGATAGCTGCCCGCATTACTATATGCTATTAATTTTTCTGTACCGCTATCCCCATTTTTAGCAAACAAGCCAATTTCACGATGATAAAATCCCGTTGTTACACCTTCATTATTATAAATAAATGTGTATCTAAATCGACCATCGCCTCTATCTTCCCATTTTGATAATGATACTTCTTTTTTAGAACTTATAACATCTGTATAATCTCGAATATTACCTTCAGATACGCCATCTCCTAACTTTACTTTTGTAATAATAAGTCTATCTTCAGTATTTCCACTAGAAGCCTTTGCAATCATATTTAGTCCTTCAGTGGTCATGGTCAC
>CALVSV010000122.1 GCA_944359595.1 uncultured Bacilli bacterium | reverse complement strand
GTTTTCTCCTGACTTATTTACTCAAGGATTTTACTTAGTTTTCAAAGATCTTCTCTCCCTCTTCTCTTGAGGAACGCATCTAATATATCATGTCTCTACTACTCTTGTCAATACTTTTTTGCCCTTTTTTTTGAAAAAATATAATTATTTAGAATATTCGTTAATTAATGACTCTGCTTTATATAAATAATCTAACATTTTTCTGATTTCCATACATGATTTCAGCTCGTTATCGTCATACGATATTTTTTTTGGTATTGATATTAGTATGAATAATAATGTTATTTCTTCTTCTAATAGTGGATACTTACTATTATAATATTTAAATAGACTATTAAAATCTAATTCTAAACAATGCTTTGTAAAAAAAATATAAAAATCATATATTGGTAAATCTATACGTGATTTATCCCAACTTATTAAATATGGTATATTATTATCCCTTAATAAATGATCAAGTTCTAAATTATTATGTAGCGTAACAACTCTTTGTTTTGTTTTTTCTTTTGTAATTTCTAGTAGTGTATCTAATTTGTTGTTACAATAAAATATGGCAGAATATATTTTTGTTATATTTCTTGCCAATAAATATTCTTTAGGACTCATATATACATTTTTTTCTGCTATTAATACTAAATCAGAATAATAATTATATATATAGTCCAATTCTTTTTTTAAATCTTCATATATTTTTTTGTAATCATCAGATGAAATTTCTTTATAAAATGTAGTTTTGTTATGTAATAAAGTTATTAGATGTATAATGTCTTGTGCTTTTTGCTCTTTTGGTGTATCAATATCATTTATATATTCATATATAGAATAGTTATTTCTTATATTATTATCTATTAATTTTGGAAAATATTCAAAGTTTCTTGATGTTAAGTATTGTTGTAATTTTTTAATATTATTGTTACTTTTTTTTAAAACATAACTTCCGTTATCGCTATTTATTATTGTTGCGTTTTTTCTTATAGTATATTTTTTGGGGACTATATTATGTTCATGTAATATATTTCTAAATTCAAGTGACATGATTAGTCTATATTTGGTATTATTATTTTATCCCCAATTTTTATATTATCTAAATTATTATATTCTTCTAAAGTTTCTTTAGTAACATTGTATTTTATTAATACACTTTCTAAAGTATCTTCTTCACGCATAATATATACATGATATGTTTTAAAAGTTTCTTCATCAACAATATTATTAAATAAACTATTAATTATTTCTTTATTATCAGATTCTTCCACTTTATTATTTTCTTCAATAATTGTATTTTCTTCTTCTAACATTTTATTATCCTCTTTTCGTTCATCATTAAAAATAATTTCATCTTCTTTATCCTCGTTTTCTTCTAAATCTAATATGCTATTTTTAATATCACTAGAAAATTCATTTAATTTTATTTCTTCAATTTTTACTTCGTTATTCTTATTTATAGTTAAATTATCCAGCAATACAGAAATATTTATTCTTAATATTTCATTATTAATAACTTCATAATAAAAGTCATCTATATCCACATCTATTTCTGAAATATCATATTTTTCATCAATATTTATTTCAAATGGCAATTTATATTCAAAGTTTTCCTTGATAGTACTTGCCTCAGTCATCTTATAATCTCCACTAATTATAAATTCTAAAAATACTGTTCTATCTTTAATTTGAATATTATGTTCTAGCGATATACTAGTTATATCGTTTATTTTTGTTTTAAAAATAATGTCTTTTTTAAATGGAATTAATTGATTCATATCTTCACCTCAATAAATTATATTAAAGTTTTTAAATATTATTCTTTTTATTGTTAATTAATATAACATCTTCACCTATTTTTTCTATAGAGCTCCAATGTAACAATATATCATCACTTTTTTTAAATATATTAAAGAAGTATCTTTTAGGTTCTATAAGTAAGTTAATTATTTTATTATCAATTATTTCTACATCAATAATTTTACCTAGTTTTTTTCCATCATTTAAACTTACTATTTCTTTTTCTTGTAATTCAGACAAATGCATACACTTCACCTATTAAATTATATTATTAATTATTAAATTTATTTTTATATTTTAATATTTTTTCTTTATAATCGCTATTAATTAAATATACATTTTCAACAACATATTCTAACTTGATAATCTTATCTTTATATAAATATTCATATATTTGTGTATCACAAGGTAATAAATAACATAAATTGTTGTTGTTGTTTTTAATATTTTCTTTACTTGCTAAATTCAATTTATAATATTCCATATAATTATTTAATTCATATACTGGTAAACATAATTTATCATCTATAGAATTAAGCATTATTATTTTTTTGTTTTTCATATACTTCACCTATAATAATATATTCATATACATTAAAAATGACAAAAAGAAAAATAAATCAAAAATAATTTATTTTTCTTCATAACTACTACAAACTGTGTTGTCCATTGTACTTTCTTCTTCGTTCATGCATGTAACTTTAATACTTTTTAAATTACATCTATTACACTCACAATCTAAATGTTTACAACTTTCAACATTGCATTCGATTTTTTGATCTTTGCTTTTCATATTATTAAATACCTCCAATATTATTATGGATTAAATTTAATAATTTTATTCTACATTTTTATCTTCACTAAATATTACATATGGATCTTCAATTGTTCCAGTTCCACCTCTATATATTGCATCTGTTGATAAATATACTATTGGTCTTACATCTGCCAGATTAAAACAAGAGGAAAGTTTCATAGTACCATATGATGATATTTGATAAGCATTATATGATGTATTTATATCAGGTGTAATACTCCACCACGATCCTATATTTTCAAAAGTAGATAAATAATTATAATTTTGACATTCATAATTTGATGGTGTTTTACAAGCTGTATCTAAACTTGCATTTATATATTCGCTTAACGTAATAAACGTTGCATATTGATCAGGTAAAGTAGTTGCACATTCACCCGCCATAGTATTATCTTCATTATTTATATCACGACCACCAATACATGCATTAATTTTTGACAGCAATGCCTTAAAGTCTGGAGTTATTATTTCTTCATTTGACATGAATTCATTTAATGATTCGTATAATCTACTTATTTTATAATCATTTTTACCATAATTAGATTCTCTTTCAGAATTATATCTATCGTCGTATACACTACTAGTTGGCTCATCAGCATATATTAATTTAACATTACTATTTGAATCAATTCCTATAATACGCCATAAATATCCATTTATTCTTATATAGTTATTTTCAACTTCACCTCTAAAAACATAATCATTATTTATTACATATAAACCTTTATTTTCTGTAACAGTTGGATTATCTTCTAATAATTTATTATATAATTCTATTGTTGTATAATCTTTACCACAATCTAAAAAAGGTATATATGAATATTTGCCGTCAACATTTTTAACTACAACTTCTCCTTGACATTTTACTTCTTTACCAATCAAGTCTTCTATTGGATCCAAATATTCTTCTTTTATAAGTTTATTCAATGTTACTTCAACAACATCACCATCCATAGTAGGCAAGAATTTTTTATTAGTATCATAATATACTTGGGCAGCAGTTTTCATTCTACTTTCCAATTCTTCAAAGGTGATTTTTTTATTTGAAAATAATAATGATATAACAACAATTACAATTATTATTACAACAAGTATTGACAATGATAATAAAATGATTTTCTTTTTATCTTTAAACATAATAATTACCTCTCTAATCAACTATATATAGTATATCAAAAAAAAATTATATTTTCTACATTTATAACAATAATTTTACCATAATTACACTAGCAATAATACTAATCAAGTCTGCAAACAACCCTGCTTTAAGTGCATGTCTTGTTTTTTTTATACCAATACTTCCAAAGTATAAAGTAATTATATATATTGTTGTATCAGTACTACCTTGCATGGTAGACGCAACTTTTCCAATAAAGGAGTCTGCACCATACGTTGATAAAATCATATTTAATGTGGAAATAGATGCTGATCCAGATATTGATCTAATAAAAGCTAAAGGGAATAATTCTTTAGGAAAGTGAAAAAAATTAAAAATAGGAGCTAATAATTCTAACATTGCATCTAATAATCCACTTTTTAATAATATATTAGTTGCAAGTATCATTCCTAAAATATAAGGAAATAGTGACAACCCCATTTCTACGCCTTCTTTAGCCCCATCAACAAAAGTATCATACACATTTACTTTTTTTATTATTCCATAAATTATAATAAATAATACTAATAATGGTATAATCAAATTAGATATATTAATATTATCACTTCCTTTTTTTTCTAAAATGATAATCTAATAATAAACCAAATATGGCTGAAATAAAAGTAGATAATATACTAGTTAAAACTATACAAGAGGCATCACTACTCCCGTTTGATAATCGCAAAGAAATAACCGTTGTCGGTATAAGTGTAATCCCAATTGTATTTAAAACTAAAAATGTAATCATTTCATCTGATGCTTCATCTTTATTTTTATTATATTTTTGTAGTTCCTTCATCGCTTTTAAACCAAGTGGGGTTGCTGCTGATCCAAGTCCAAACATATTAACTGCTATATTGCTAGCTATATATCCTATTGCATTACTTTCTTTAGGAATATTTTTAAACAACTTAGACAATATTGGTGATATAAGAAGCGCAAATTTATTTAATAGTCCACTTTTATTCGCAATCGTAACAATTCCATTCCATAAAGCTATCATTGGGAATAACTTTAAAATTAAATCTATACAAGTTTTTGAAGATATTAATATTTCATTATTTATTATTTTATAATTACCAGTAACAAATGAATAAAGTATACTTGCAATAATTATAAAAGCCCAAATATAATTTATCATTTAAACCAACCTAGTATCTTATCTAATATACTTTTTTCTTTATCTTCAATAACTTTTAAATATATATTTTCTTTATGAACAACTTTATTATTAAATTTTACATTAACAACACCAACTACATTATTTTTAATATTATTTTTATTTAGTTTTATCTCTATTTCTATGTTGTCTTTCTCATCATCAGTTACTGTATAATAATAATCATTTTTAATATATACTTTATTTTTATAATTTTTGTCATTTACATTAAACGTATTTTTATTTAATATACGATATTTTGTATATGAATTAAATATATCTTCATATGTATTTTTATGATCATCAAAATCATCACCGTCATTTAAAGTTACAATACTTATATTTAAATTATTTTTACTAGCGTTAGTTACTAATGTTCTTCTAGCTTTTTTCGTAAATCCCGTTTTACCTCCAGTTGCGAATTCATACATATTTAGCAATTTATTTTTATTTTTCCACACATATGTATTTTTATTTGTGGATACAGTATATGATTTAGTCCCGACAATTTTTTTATATATTTCATTGTTTATTGCATAACTGGATAACAAAGCCATGTCATTACTTGTCGAAATATTTTCACATTCTTCATCTAAGCCGTGTGGGTTACAAAATTTTGTATTTTTCATTCCTATCTTTTTAGCTTTACTATTCATAGATTCAACAAATTTATCGATACTTCCACTAACATGTTTAGCTATCATTACAGCTGCATCATTACCGCTTCTTAGCATAAGACCATAAACCATATCTAATAAGTACATATTTTCTCCCGGCTTTATATATATTCCTGATCCATATGCATTAAACACAGTATCATCAATTTCAACAATCTCATCTAATTTACCAGACTCTATCGCTATTATAGCTGTCATTATCTTCATTGTGACTACATAACTGCTTAATGTAGGTAAAATTATTATAATCCCACATATACTTAATATTTAAAATATTTATATATATATCAAGAACTATTTTTTTTTCGTTATAATAAATATTTTCCACTACAATTTTATGAATTAATAATTTAGATAATTTATCAAAATTATCATTTATAAAATCATTAACATTTAT
>CALVSV010000121.1 GCA_944359595.1 uncultured Bacilli bacterium | reverse complement strand
CAATTCAACAGCATTACTATATATATCATTATCAGAAGATATTGGGTTCTTTAATTTTTTTTGATGTGTTAAAGTAGTAAAATCACTATATTTAATATATAAAGTTTCAGTATATGCATATTTTTTTTCTTTTCTTATTCTTTTTCCCACAGTAGAAGATAATTCTAATAATTTACTTTTTATTTCTTCTATACTTTCAATATCCATAGGATAAGTATTAGAATTTCCTATACCCTTTAATTCTTGTTTTACATCTATTACTTCACTATTATCAATTCCATTAGCGAACTCATATAAAGTTGTTCCATAACTTTTAAATTCTTTATTTAACTTTAAAACATTTGTATGCGCTAAATCAAATATAGTATTTATATTCATCTGTTTTAATCTCTTTGCAGTTTTTTTCCCTACCATAAACAAATCACTAACATCTAACGGCCATAATTTCATTTCTATTTCATTATTAAATAATGTATGAGTTTTATTAGGTTTTTCAAAATCAGATGCCATTTTCGCACATAATTTACTATTACCTATACCTATATTTACAGTATAACCAAATTTATTTTTAATTTCTTTCCTTATTTTATCAGCTTCTTTAATAGGATCTTTAATAAGATAATTCATTCCACTCATATCTATAAAACATTCATCTATAGAATATCTTTCTACTAGTGGTGATAAAGTAATAAAATAATTATATAATTCATCTGAAAACTTCTTATATAATTTATGATTAGGTTTATATATTTTTAAATTTTTATATTTCTTTCTAGCAGAATATAATGTTTCAGCAGTTTTAATACCATATTTTTTAGCAGGTGTTGATTTTGCTAAAACAACACCATGTCTTAAGTCTTCATCTCCACCAATAACTGCAACTTCATCCCTAATATCTTTTTTATATCCATTATTCAATAAATCTACTGCAGTCCAAGATAAAAATGCATTATTAACATCTATATGAAATATAAGTCTATCCATAAATATCACCACTACTTATTATTATAACTTATTTTTAAATTTATATAAAGCATATATATTTATAAGTGCAAGTATAGCGACTAATATATCTACTAAATTCCATAGAATACCAGAACTCATTACGCTTGATATAACTAATATAATAATTGTTATAACTTTAAGAATAGTTATCCATATACTATTATTAGTTAAATATTTTATATTAACTTCACTATAATAATATGCTGCAATAATAGTTGAAAATGCAAATAATATTATAGATATTAATACAACATATTTACCTATATCACCTAAAAATAATGTAAATGCATAATTAGTTAATTCAATACCATTTATATTACCTAAATCCATATTAAAATCTGATAATATTATAACAAAAGCTGTTAATGTACAAATAATTAATGTAGTAAAATATATACCAAGCATTTGAATTTTGCCTTGTTTATCACTACTACTTTCTTCACTTGATGCACTAGCAATACCACCAGTACCTATACCTGCCTCATTAGAAAATATACCCCTTTGTATACCAATTATAAATGTTTGAAAAACACCCGATCCAAATGCTTTAAAATTAAATGCACTATTAAAAATTCTTAAAAATAAATTAGGTATTTCATCTAAATTACTAAATATTATAAAACATGAAGATACAATAAATATTAATGACATAATAGGAACTAATCCCTCTAAAAACTTTAACATATTCATTAAACCCTTAAATATAACAAGTATAGATATCGATGCAATAATTATTCCGATAATAATTGCATCAATATCAAAAAAATTAACAATACTTTTAGATATAGTATTAGATTGTATAGAAGAAAAAGCAAAAGTATATGCAATTACTAATACTAATGCATATATTTTAGCGAGTACCTTTTTATTTAATCCATAACTTATATAATGTGATGGACCACCTATATATTCATCATCTTTTTTAACATGATATTTATGTGATAAATAACTTTCTAAATAAGATAATGGACAAACTAAAATAGATATTATCCACATCCAAAATATTGTACCTTCTCCACCTATATAAATAGATAAGGCAATTCCAGATAGTGAACCAACTCCAATACGACCAGCAAGAGTCATAGATAATGTTTGAAAAGGAGTAATATTACTTTTATCTTCTTTTTTTAATGATTTAAATATACTTAAAAATTTAAATTGTATTCCTTTTAATTTGACTGTATAATATATTCCTACATATATCATAAGAGGAATAGTAATACTCCATAATACTTTACTTATTATACTCATATATTTTCACCTAATAAAATATATGAGTTAAGATAACTATTAATTAACTTTTAAATAAATTATATATTTTAGCGCTAGCTACTTGTGTAATAGGTGCCCTATATATAAACTTTGGTTTATTACTTATAATTGCTTCCATAATCTTATTAGTTATAGAAGAAGTATCGTTTTTTTCTAAAAGATCAAATATTAATTTTTCTTTAACTACAAATTTATTAAGTTTATCTTTAAATACAGAATTATCTAAATAATTATAATTATCTTCTATCATTATTTGATTGAATCCAGTATGATATAATCCAGGTTCTATTAATATAACATGTACTTTATCAGTCAACAATTTTATTTCATTAGATAAAATCCTAGTGATCATATAAATAGCTGATTTTGTTGACGCATAAACTCCTATAAAATTAAATGGTAAAAGTCCTGCAAGAGAGCCTATAACAATTATTTTTCCACTATTTTTTTCAATCATTTTACGAGCTACTACTTGAATTAATCTAATTGTTGAGAAAACGTTTACTTCATAATTTTCTTTTATTTTATCTATTGGAACATCTAATATTGAACCACCAACACATATAGCTGCATTACAAATTAATATATCGATATCCATATTATTAATATTATTAATATCTTTTTCGTTTGTAATATCTAATTTTATACAAGATACATTATCATATTTATTCATAGCATCTTCTAATGCTTCTTTTTGTTCTATAGTTTTTGTTGATGCATATACATTATAATTTTTACATTTATTATTTTTAACTATTTTTTCTATTAAATCGCACGCTATCCCACTTCGTGCACCTGTTATTAAAATATTCATAAAAAAAAATCACCCACTATTAGTGTGAGCGTTTTTTAATAAATTAATCCCATTTAAAATTATTTATTTCATCTAAATCTTTACCATATTCTCTAATATAATTATTATGTTTAATAAGCATATCTTTACACCATTCATAAACTTTTGATGAATTTTCTAGTTTTGGCAAATATTCTATTGCATCCATAACTAAATGAAATCTATCAATTTTATTTTGTACTCTCATATCAAATGGTGTTGTTATAGTACCTTCCTCTATATATCCTCTTACATGAATATTATCATTATTATGTTTATAAGATAATTGATGAATTAATGAAGGATAACCATGATATGCAAAAATTACTGGTCTATGTTTAGTAAATAATTGATCAAATTCTTCTTTTGTTAATCCATGTGGATGTTCTTCTTTCGTTTGTAATTTCATTAAATCAACGACATTAACTACACGTATCTTTAATTTTTTAAAGTTTTTTCTCAATATTTTAGTTGCAGCCAAAATTTCTAATGTTGGTGTATCACCACAACAAGCCATAACGATATCTGGATCGCCATCATCATTACTAGCAAAGTTAAATATTCCAATTCCTTTAGTACAGTGTATTATTGCATCATCCATATTTAACCACTGCATACTCATATGTTTAGAAGCTATTATAGCGTTAATATAATTCTTACTACTTATTACATGATTAAAACAAGATAACAAGCTATTAGCATCAAAAGGATAATATACTCTTACAATATCAGCTTTTTTTGTAACTAAATGATTTATAAAACCTGGATCTTGATGTGTATAACCATTATGATCTTGTTGCCAAACATGCGAAGTTAAAATAAAGTTAAGTGATGCGATATCACGTCTCCATGAAATATTTTTTGTAACTTTTAACCATTTTGCATGTTGACTAGCCATTGAATCTATTATTCTCGAAAATGCTTCATAAGTATGGAAAAAACCATGTCTTCCAGTCAATAGATAACCTTCCAACAATCCCTCACATACGTGTTCTGATAGCATTGAATCCATTACTCTTCCATCTCTACTTAAAAATTCATCATCACTAAACTTTAAAGTATCCCACATTCTATTAGTAACTTCAAATATTGCATTAAGTCTATTTGACAATGCTTCATCAGGACCAAATATTCTAAAATTAGTTGGATTATCTTTAATAATATCCCTAATAAAACTACCTAATACTGTCATATCACTTGCTTTTACACAACCAGGTGTTTTAACATCTACCCTATAATTTTTAAAATCTGGCAATTTTAATTCCTTCAGTAATATTCCTCCATTAGCGCATAAATTAGCTCCCATTCTTAAATCCTTATCTGGTATCAATTGCCTCAATTCTTTTTTTAAACTTCCCTTTTCATCAAATACCTTATCTGGTTCATAACTTTTTAACCATCTTTCAAGCAATTTTAAAGTTGTTTCTCCATCATCCATATTAAAAGGAATTTGATGAGCACGAAAACTATTTTCTATTTTTTTTCTATTAAATTCTTTAGGTCCTGTCCACCCCTTTGGGGTTCTTAGTATTATTATAGGCCATAAAATTTTATCTATTGATTTCTTTTTTCTTGCATTTCTTTGAATATTCTTAATTTTTTCAATAACTATATCTAACGTTTTTGCCATTTCTTCGTGCATAATAAGAGGATTATCGCCTTCTATATAAAATGGTTCATACCCATATCCTATAAACAAGCTATTTAACTCTGGCAAACTCATTCTAGCTAAAATAGTCGGATTAGCTATTTTATATCCATTTAAATGCAATATAGGTAGTACAGCTCCATCAATAATAGGATTAATAAATTTATTTATATGCCATGATGTAGCTAAAGCGCCAGTTTCTGCTTCTCCATCACCTATTACACATGCAGCAATCAAATCCTTATTATCGAGTACCGCACCATATGCATGAGCTAAACTATAGCCTAGTTCTCCACCTTCGTTAATAGAACCTGGAACTTCAGCGGATACATGACTAGAAGTTCCTCCAGGAAACGAAAATTGTTTAAATAATTTTTTCATTCCTTCTTCATCTTGTGATATATTAGGATAAAACTCTGAATATGTCCCCTCTAAATAAGTATTAGATATTATTGAATTTCCACCATGTCCAGGTCCAGATATATATATCATATTTAAATTATATTTTTTAATAACTCTATTTAAATGCATATATATAAAGTTTTGTCCAGGTACAGTTCCCCAATGTCCAATTATTCTAGGTTTTATATCACTTAATTTTAATGGTCTTCTAAGTAGTGGATTATCCATTAAATATAATTGTCCAACAGACAAATAATTTAATGCTTTAAAATAATCATTCATCATATATAATTCATTATCAGTTAATGTCTTACTCATATTATCCCTCTTATTCTTAAATATATTATATATTATTTTTATATTTATTTCTATATATTTATAAAATAAAATCATGTATTTTATATATACATGATTTACATTACTTCGACAGTGTATGGGCTTGTTTTATATTTTTTTCTATTCCTTACATTATTAATATAACAGATCCTCGTATTTTTTACAATATTTTAATTTTAAAAAAAA